>JAUCFZ010000004.1 GCA_030377915.1 Clostridiaceae bacterium HSG29 | reverse complement strand
TGAATTTAATAAAATTGTTAAAAAGTATTAATAAAGAAGATATAAGTGAAAACACTGAATTTTTTATTTTCATGACTTGGTTTGGCAGAGGTAAATCAGATAAAGATGCAATTGAAGAAATAAATTCATTATTAAAAAAAGTAGATAAAAAATTAGAAGATAACTATATTACTTGTTTGGGTAAAAATATGTTAATAATTAGATATAAACATCCAACTGAATTAGAATTAAATGAAGTTTTAAATTGGACAAAAAACATATAGTAGTATTTAATAGTAAATCAAAATAATAATTAAGGTATTTGATTTTTAAAAGGGGAAAATATGAATGATAATTCTTTTTTGAGATTTGGGGCAGTTCAAAGTAATCATATTATGAATGTTAGCGAAAATCTTAATAGGGCAAAACAAATAGTTAACGATATTAGTGATAAATGTGATGTGATTGTTTTTCCGGAATTATATTCTACTGGTTATTTTATGAATGAGCAGTATTTGAATAGTAATGCGGAGACTATTGATGGTCATTTTATAAGTGAAATAAAAAAAAATGCTAAAATAAATGATGTATTTATATTTATGCCTTTTTTAGAAAGAAAAAAAGATATACTTTATAACTCAGTTGCAATAATTAGTAATAATGGAGAAGTAATAGGTGTTAAAAGAAAATCAATAAATTGGAAACCTGAAAATGGAATAATTAATGAAGGTGTATTAAACGAAAATTTAGAAGTATATCAAATTAATGATTTTAAAATAGGAGTTTTAATTTGTTATGAGGCATCATTTCCTGAAAATGCAAGAGAGTTGGCATTAAAAAAATGTGATGCTATTTTGATTCCTTCTTTTTGGAGTGATTCTGCATTAAATCATTGGGTAATTCAATTATGTGCTCGTGCTCTTGATAATAATGTATATGTTTTAGGAGTTAATGGTCTTTTAGATAATAGTAGTTGTGGCAATACAATGGGCATATTGCCAGATGGAAATATTGATGTGTCATTAGAAAAAAACGAAGGAATTCTTTATTTTAATATCAATAGTGAAAAATTACATGAGATTCAAAGAAAAATTCCGTATTTTACAGATTACTTAGAGTATTTCGAATCATAAAAGAAATTTAAAATTTAAGGAATTAATTAATGATTAGAGTTTAAAGGGGAAAATAAATATGAAAAAAATTATTTTAATTGTGCTAATATCAATATTTCTTGTAGGTTGTAATTCCTCTAATGAAGTAAAAAAAGATAATGAATTACTTAATGGAAATTTTATCATCACACCTTCTACAATGTTTAAATCTGATGAGATGAAAGTATTAGAACCACATTTGAATTTGAGGACTGGTTGTGTGGAAATACAATATAATGGTGAAAAGAAATGGCTTAGCACAAAATATGAAATATGGGAAAATGGAGAATTGCAGAACTCACATGAAAATTTTGCAGTTAGTATAATTAATAATAAAAAGGATAATGATTTTGATTATAATGGTTCAATTAGCATAAGCATAAATGATTATCTTATTTCGGATGATTTTCATATATTATCAGATATGACTATGATAACTGCAATTGATGGATCAAGCTCTAAGAAAATAATTCAGCGATATGATGAGAAGTATAGTTCAAGTATATTTAATTTAAAGGAACAAATAGAAGTTAATGATACTGAAGAAGTTGCTGTATGGGCTTTAATTGGTATAGATGATAAAAATGGTTCAAGGTATTCGCCAAAATCAACTATTGAGGAAACTGTAAAAGAAACAGATTGGGCTTTAGTATTAAAAGTTTATTTTAGTGACGATAAACTTAATTAAAAAATTGAAGATGATTTCACTATTTACATGAATTTGACACAGAAAACTATATATGATAAACTTAAATAACAACTTCAATTAGTTTTCGGAGTTGTTTTTTGATATAGATAGGAGGCTACATGATTAAAATAGAAGGTGTGAGTAAGTATTATAAAGGAATGGATAGGCCTGCTGTTTCAAAGTTGGACCTAGAAATTAAAGAAGGAGAAATTTGTGTATTTGTTGGACCTTCTGGTTGTGGTAAAACAACAACAATGAAAATGATTAATAGAATAATTGAGCCTACAAATGGCATAATATCTATTGATGGCAAGAATATTTTGGAATTTGATGCTGATGAATTACGACTTGGTATTGGTTATGTAATTCAAAAAGTTGGACTTTTCCCGCATTATACAGTTTTTGAAAATATAGCAGTTGTTCCTAAATTGAAAGGTTGGAAAGAAGATAAAGTCATGAGTAGAGTAAGAGAACTATTAGACGTAGTTGATTTGGATCCTGATGAAAATATGTATAAATATCCTAATCAATTGTCCGGTGGTCAGAAACAAAGAGTTGGAGTGGCAAGGGCAATGGCAGCAAATCCATCAGTAATGCTAATGGATGAACCTTTTGGCGCTGTAGATCCTATTACTAGAAATCAATTACAAAATGAATTTTTAGCTCTTCAAAAAAAAGTAAAGATGACCATTTGTTTTGTTACCCATGATATTGATGAAGCTATAAAAATGGGGGATAAAATTGCAATTATGAATAATGGAAAGCTTGTTCAATATGATACCCCTGAAAACATACTTTTTTCTCCAATTAATGAATTTGTTGAAGAGTTTGTAGGATCAGATAGAGCGTTGAAAGTACTTAATTTGCTTAGAGTAAGTAGTATAATGGAAGCATATATGCCAACTATTAGGTATGGATCAGATTCATCACAAATTAATGAGTTTTATAATAACTCAAATTTTGCTATTGTATTAAATGATGACAATAAGTTACAAGGATATATAGATATTAATCGTATAGTAGAAAAGAAAAATGTTGAAAAATGGTGCGATTATATAAGAACATATGATATTTGTTTGGGAATAGATTCTACTTTAAAAGACGCTATGGTAGCTATGTTAGAAAATGATATGAAAACTATTCCTGTTTTAGATGATGAGAAAAAATATATAGGTGTAGTTAATTTTGATATGATAAAATCACATGTTGGAAGAGAATATGAAACAACAATTGAGTAGGAGGTATTATGTCAACATTAAAATATTTTATAAAAAATATTGATAAAATTACTGACCTTACTATGGAGCATATTGAATTAATTAGTTTAGCAATGTGTTTTGCGTTAATAATTTGGATAAGTATTGGAATTTTAATAAGAAATCATAATAAACTCGCAAATGGATTACTTGGAGTTGCTAGTATTATTATGTCAATTCCTAGTATTTCAATTTATGGTATTTTAGTTACTATACCTGGATTTGGATTATCAAGGTTAAGTGCAGTGTTTGCTCTAGTATTATATGCAATGTTACCTATAATGAGAAATGTATATTTGGCGTTAAATGAAGTTGATGAAAGCATCATTGAGGCTGCTAGAGGGATGGGAATGAAGAAAAATCAAATATTATGGAAAATTCAATTGCCTTTAGCATTTCCTATAATTTTTGCAGGTGTAAGAGTTGCTCTTGTGATGATGGTTGGTATAGCAACATTAGCAGTGTATATTGGCGAAAGAAACTTAGGTAGATTAATACAGCAAGGAATTACAAGGACGCATATGGATATGGTGCTTACAGGTGGACTTTTAGTAGCTATACTTGCAATTGTTGTTGATGGAGTAATGGCGTTGATTCAGAAAAAGTTAATATCACCTGGATTACATCTTGATTCTTAGAAAGGAGGCAAAATGAATGAGATAATAAACATATTGTTATATGATGCTCCAGAATTAGTACTACAACATCTAATAATTGTAACAATTGCATTAACTAGTGCTATATTCTTAGCAGTACCGTTAGGAGTATTATTAACACGAGAAAAACTTAAACCATATTCTAATAAAATAATTGCCATATTAAATACTGCTCAAGGTGTGCCAAGTTTAGCAGTAATTGCAATTTTTTTGAAATTCCTTGGTATTGGTTATTTTCCTAGTATTGTAGCATTATGCTTATACGGATTGCTTCCTATAGCTCAGAATACTATAGCGGGTATAAGCAATATTGATCCTGATATATTAGAATCAGCAAAAGGAATTGGTTTGTCAAAAAATAAGGTTTTGATTGATGTTGAGCTACCTTTAGCTTTTCCTGTTATAATTGCAGGAATCCAAACATCGGCGGTGTTAATTGTAGGTACAGCTGCAATAGCACAATTAATAGGTGCTGGTGGTTTAGGTAAGTTAATCTTTACTGGTATATCGCAGTTTAGGCCTGAATTGACTATTATTGGTGCTATTTTATCTGCATTAATGGCAATAGTTTTTGATAGAGGTTTAGGATCTATTAATAAGAGAATAGAAAAAAAGTATAAATAGGAGGAATTATGAAAAAAAATATAATTATAATACTAGTTGTTGTTATAGCGTTATTTTCAATCGGTTGCAGTGCTAAAGATAGTGAATTGCCTGCAATTAAAGTATCTTCAAAAGCGTGGACTGAACAATTAACACTTGGTTCTATGACATTGCAATATTTAGAAGCAAAAGGATATGAGGTAGAAGATAGAACTGGATTAGGGGAAACACCAATGCTAAGACCAGCTATACAATCTGGTGAAATTGATTTATATTGGGAATATACAGGCACAACGTTAATGGTAAATATGAAATCAGATGTAGTTACTGATTCAAAAGAATGTTATGAAATGGTAAAAAAATGGGATGCTGAAACAAATAATATTACTTGGTTAGATCCAGCTAATGCAAATAACACATATATATTAATGGTTAGAGAAGATTTTGCAAAAGAAAAAAATTTAGCAACAGTTTCAGAATTAGCTGACTATATAAAAGCAGGAAATGAAATACGTTTAGGAGCAGGTATTGAATTTGTTGAAAGACCAGATGGTATAAAAGGTTTAGAAACATTATATGATTTTAAATTTGATAGAGATTTACTTAGTTCAATGGCAATAGGGATAACATATGAAGCGTTAAAAAATGGACAAGTTGATGTTGCAATGGGATTTGGAACTGATGGACGTATTATATCAATGAATTTTAATGTATTAGAAGATAATTTGAAATTTTTCCCAGTTTATAACCCTGCACCAATAGTAAGAAGTGAAATATTAGAACAATACCCTGATTTAGAATCAGATCTTAATAAATTACCTGCATTACTTACAGGTGAAGTATTACAAGAACTTAACAGACGAGTTGATGTAGATGGTCTTGAGCCTGAAGAAGCTGCTGAAGAGTTTCTAAGAGCTAATGGATTAATAGATTAAAAAAGCAAGTTATATGTTAAGTATTATTATATAAAGAAAATATAAGCAAAAAATATTATAGAGTATACTAATAAAAGTATACTCTATTTTTTTTGAATGTTTATTTACTTGATAATATTAAACTACATATCAGTTTTTTTACCTTTTCCAGTGTTCACATATTTAATCATTTTGCTATATGTATTGCTTTTCCCGACAAATACAAGAGTATCTCCCGATTTAAGAATTGTATTTGGAGAAGGTGAAATACACTGAATTTGTTCTTTCTTTAATGCAATGATAGTAGATTTAGTGAAATTCCAAAATTCACATTCGTTTAGAGTTTTACCTATTAGTGGACTTGAATCTTTTATCATTATTTCCATAGGATGAATTATACCAATATCTCGTTGAGAACTAATTTGATTAACAAGTTCAAAAGTAAGTTGAGAGATTTCCTTATTTAATTTCATTCGTGATTCTATGGCGTTATCAATTTGATTTCTTATTGAAGTAAAAGTTGTTTGCTCTTGATTTTTATCCAAAAATAAAATTGCATTTTTAGTATTAACAATTTCTATACCATTTTTCTGAGTTGAAGTTACGACTCCATATTCTTTTAATATTAGAAATGCTTTTCTGATGGTTTCAGAAGAAACTTGATACTTTGTTGCAAGAGAAGAACTACCAGGAATTTTATCTCCTTCTTCATAATGTCCATTTATAATTAGTGTAGCTAAATCGATAGCAATTTCTTGATAACGTGATTGTTTTTTCATAAAAATTCCTCCATAGTAATTATATAATAATAGTCAAATTTCAAAATTAAAAAATATTGAATGAAATTATTTAACGAAAGATGAACCTTAATACATAGTGCAAAGTTTTTATGTAAATAATAATATCATTTATATATAATTTTAACAATTACATATTTATTTTAATTTGAATATATAATAAACTCATTAAAGCAAAGAGTTTGATTCAATAGTGTTTGACGTGTTCCACACATGTGGACTGTTATTAATTACTTATTTATAAAAGATGATTCAAGATTATGATTTTCCTGTTTGTTATGTAACATAATGAGGTATAATTAGCGTATGGAGGTGTATAGTGACTGAAAAAATTACAGTGGGAGAACTTGCAAAACAGGCGAATGTAACGGTAAGAACGTTACAATATTACGATAAAATAGATCTTCTAAAACCCTCAAGAATCAGTAAAGGTGGAAGGCGATTATACAGCACTAATGATATAACAATATTGCATCAAATAATAACTTTTAAATCTCTAGGTTTGACTTTAGATGAAATTAAAAAACGCATAATGCCTATTAATTCTAATGAGGATATCAATAAGATGCTCGTGAAACAAACTTATTTGATAAAAGATCAGATTTCAAAAGCAAATAAAATATTAGATTCTATTGAAATGATAACTAATGAAATTAATGAAAAAAATATAGTAGATTGGTCAAAATACTCAAATATGATGAAACTCATACAAGATAATAATGAAAGCTTTTGGGTTATGAATTATTTAGAAGATGATATATTGGAAAATATTACACATGTTCATGAACAATATAGTGAAGCAGAATTGCCTTCAGATTGGTTAGTAAAATGCATGAAGAGTGCTAGAAGTTTAATAAGTTTAGGGTTTGCACCTGATAGTGAAGAAGCACAGGCTCTTGCATTAGAGATGTGGACAATGGTTGAAAAGTATTCAAATGGTGAACCTGAAATGGAAAGAAAACTGTATAGCTTTTATAAAAGTTCTGAACATTGGCCTAAACAATATTCAGAAATGCAAAAGGAAATAAATACTTTCTTAGAGAAATCCGTAGAATATTATATTAGCAAAAAAATTTAAATTATTGGTATCTTCGCATTATGAGGGTATTTTTTTTATATTTTTTTCAGAAAACACTTGCTTGTGACGTAACGTAATAAAGTATAATTAATATAAGAGGATAACTAATGTGCAGAATTAATATAGAAATATGAATTAATTGAGTGAAAGGAGATTATATGTATACAATCGTTCAATTTAGTCCTACAGGAAATACTGCTTATCTAGCAGGTATGCTCAGTGAATATTTAGATGTAGATCGAGTAAATGCTTTAGAGCATACCATACCAAGCAAACTTAAAGAATCAGAACATTTAATTATTTTATTTGCTATACATGCATTTAATGCCCCTAAAACTGTTAAGAGATTCGTTAAAGGTTTACCTTCGGATAGATTTACTAAAATTAGTTTAATAGCTGTTGGTTGTAATGATAAATGGCTTAATTGTGCAGCATCAAATGAAATTAGAAAAATACTAGAAAAAAAAGCCTATCAGATAGTTGTAGATGAAATAATTGCTATGCCATTAACTCTTATTATGAGTTTTCCTGAAGAAATGATTAGTAATCTGCTCATGGATGCTAGAAAACGAATTAATAAAATATCTATTGATATAAAAAATTCCATTGTATCAAAGAAAAAACTACCTTTTAAATCGCTTCTTGTTAATCGGGTTGGTAGAATAGAACCTTTTGCTGCGAGATTTTTTGGTTTAGAGCTGTATGCTAAAAAGAGTTGTATAAAGTGTGGTTTATGTGTTAGAGAATGCCCAGAAAGTAATATTCATATGAAAGATAATGGTAAGATTAAATTTGGTTTCAAATGTATGATGTGTATGAGATGTATATATAATTGTCCAACCAAATCAATAATACCTAGAATTTCAAAATTCATTCCTATTAAAAATGGATATTCAATTGAAAGATATATTTCTGGAGGTGCAGAAAATGATTAAAAGTAATGTATATAAAGATATATACCCAAATTTCAGGTATTTTATGTCATTGGGTAGAAAAAGCCATAAATTTATTAAAAATACTCAGTCAATTTTTAGTAGAAGGCCTGATACATCAAAGGTTTTACCAGATGCTTATACAGTTTGTAATACATCTACAATTGATTCAGATTATGATTTAAAATTAATTGAAGGTAAGTATCCAGATGATATTGATGGGAACTTATATTTATGTCAATGCCTTGGTACACCAAGTGCATTTATGGTTGGAGATACTAATGTTGTTAAAATAAAATTTGATCAAAAAAAAGCTCATTTAACAAATCGCTTGATGTGGACTCCTGTGGCACTTGCAAAAATGATATTGGACAATACAAGACATCGTTTTGATTACTTTGGTTTAATGTTCTTATCACCTGGCCTAGGTATGTTTTCATATACCGAAGGAATGTATTTGCTTCCGGATGGTAGACTTGCAGTGACAAGTGATGTGGACAGACCATGGATTATTGAAAGAGATACTCTTCGTGTTGTTACACCTATAGGTAAAAGGAATGAATGGTTGCCTATGATGGCTGATAAAGCTGGTGAAATAATGGGAAACTTATTTGCTGGATATAGTAATTCTCATGTATTGTATACCGATCATGAGCAAGGCGAAGTATTTTTAGTCAATTATCAATATAAGCAAGCAGATGGAAGCCATCCTGTTAGATTGATTAAATGGGATGGATATGGTGATTTTGAACATTGGAATGTTGTTGATGAACAGGGCAAAGATATTGAAATCAAACAAAGTATCCATGAATTGATTTTTACAAGAGATTATATACTATTAGCTGATACAGCTTTTATTGCAGGGACTGAAATGTTAACGCCTTGGAAAAATGCACCGCTACCAAATGATAAAACAGTTGTTTATATTATCGATAGAAGAGAATTAAAAGATAATAATAAAAGAGTGAGTGCAAAGCGCATAGAAGTTGATGAGCCATGTATTCATTTGATTGCAAAGTATGATAATCCTGATGATGTAATTTCAGTTTATATGCTTCATACACCTGCAACTAATACTGCTGAAATTTTAAAGGATTATGATAGAGATTTAAATGGTCAACTTTTTAGTAAGCACATGATAGGCTATGGTACATTACCTGTTCTTGATTTGAGTAGTATAGGTAAACATAGTATTGATATGAAATTATTAAAAGTAAAAGAATCCAATTATATTGCAGAAATGCCATATTGTTGGGGACCATATTTATATACCTATATGGGTAGACAACTAAAACCATTTAATAAACAAGATTTATTTATTATGTTTAAAGGTTTTTCAAAAGATGTTCTGCCAAAGCGAATTTATGAAGCATATAAAAATGTAGATAAAAGACATGTTAATATAGAGGATATGGTTGATGGCGAAGGAATAAGTCACAATAACTCTATATGTCGCATTTCAACTGATGATTTTAAAATTTCTGATAGTTATATTATGCCAGATAAAGTCTTACTATACACAATATCTTGTATAGAAACTTCTGGTCAAGGTTATGTTATTGCGGGAGTTGTAAGAGATACTGATCACAGGAAATCAAGTGGGCATGAATATTGGATATTTAAATCAGATGAATTGTCTAAAGGTCCTATTTGTAAGTTAGGTCATGAGAATTTAAATAACTCAACTCTATTCCATACAATCTTTATTCCAAAAGATGATGAACAGAGATTAGATAAAAATAAAGTAACTTATAAAGTTCCTTTAAGAGAAGATTATCCAAAAAAAGAATTAGAAAAATGGGATGTATCAGTTCTGAGTGGATTCGAGGAAATAATCTGGCCTTATTTTGATAATAATAGTGAAATAGAAAATGAAATACATAACTTATCAAAAGGACGAATAAAAAAACAGTTTGGCAATGAATTTTTAATTGGTGAGGATTATTTAGTTGATGCACCTGAATTTGCAGATAAAATGTTTGATGAAGTAAATAGACTAGTATCAACAACAGGATGGAAAGAGGAGATTAATAAGAGAGGTCTTTTGGTTGAATCCAAACCAATTTCGGGTCCACTAGCTTCTTCTGGTGTATTGATTACACGAGCAAGTGGTATCATTAATGCATCAGCACAATTAACATTCGATTTATTGGTATCACCAGAAGGGTATGCAGTTATTGATCCTGTAAGTCGTCCTGAAGATCATGAAAAATCTCCGCTTGAAATATATGATTGGCATGAAGGGTGTAGATTAGAAGCTGCAATTGCAACAACAAAGTTACCGTTTATGCCAGAGTGTGATTTTGTTGTACTTAATGCAATTGATCCTTTCAAGAAAGTTTTTGCTTCAAAATCCATACTACATAAGGAATCGCCTGGTGGTAGTAAATACAGTAAAGAGGAATATCCATTAAATGGTAATGAAAGAGCATTAAACACATTTGCAATAAAAGTAGAGGCTATTGATAATGTATCTTGTCGAGTACTTAGTGTAAATTATGCTGATATGGCTGGAAAAACATCAGGTTCTATGAATAATTTTGTTAACACAAAAGTATTCTTTAAAATGCTATATAATAGAATCAATAAAGCCATGAGTGAAAAGAAATAAATTTGGAACACCTGATTCTGTAGCCTGATAAATCATATTTGCAAATAAGAAACAATCCAAAGGCATACCTTGCAAAACCAGACACTGATATAGTAGAAGTATTGAAGAATGAGGGATATGAATATTTAGAAGAATAAAGATTAGGAGCTATGTTATTTTTAGGAAAGATGGAATAAATTTCAAATTATCAAAAAAGTAAAAACCCTTACGATTTCTCGTAAGGGTAATGTTTGGTGCCGAAGGTGGGACTCGAACCCACACGCTTTTAAGGGCTTCGGATTTTGAGTCCGACGCGTCTGCCAGTTCCGCCACTTCGGCTCGACTAATATATATTAACATAAATATAGTAGCGATGTAAAGAGTATTAAGTTATTTTAATAAATAACCTCTTAGTTTATTTTTCTAATCAAACCCATAGGAGTTTGTTGATGCCCTTGGCCAAGTGGATTATCAGAAATAAGTTTTTCATAAAAGTGAACATTATCTTTTAAAGATTTATTTGAAAAACCAAGAATATCTTGACCTAAATCATTAGCATCGATTATTAAACATTGAAGATTAAATTTATCTTCAATTGATTTAGCAACTTTATCTGGATCTTCTGGTCCTAATACTACACATTTATTTAGTGGTGGAATTGTACCACTAGTTGGGCCATCAATAGCTCTTGCTTTTGGTCCTGCAATTCTATAGAAGTCACCACTTCTACCTAATACTTTCTTTGTAAAACCTCCAACAACACTTGCTAGTAAAATTTTAGGAAGTCCACACTCTCTAATAGCCATTTCCATAGTTTCAGGCATACCAAGCCCAATTCCATATGGAGATCTAGTAACAAAACTAGAAATAAAAGTTGCCATTTTTGAAGGTTTAATTTCAGTTACAAAAAAAGATCTGCTTTGAGTTACAGCAACAGCTTTTTCACTAATAAATAATATATCGCCTTCTTGTATTTCATTTACAGCATATTTTTCAACAACATCTAAAATTTCATCTGTTTTATCAATTAAATGTGTTTTAATTGGAATTCTATCGTATTCTTTATTTTCAACATTAATTATCATAAATTCTCCTTATCTCAACACTATAATAATAGCATGAAATAGGATATTTTTAAATAAAATGTTATTAATTTTAGTTTTATATGTTAGAAAAGATAAAAAAACAAAGAGAAAATTGTGAAATGTTAGCATATTTTTTAAATTCATTGATTTTTATTAAATAATCTAATAATATTGATTAAACATATTAGAATTTGGATATATATGTTAAGGATAAGCTATTATTGGAGGTATATAAAATGAAAAAAATAACGTTTGATTATTCAGATGGTTTTGTATCAGGAGAAGAAATAGAAGGATTAAAGGGATTTACTTTAGAAGCACATAAAATGCTACATGATAAAACAGGTCTTGGAAATGATTATGTAGGCTGGTTAAGTTTACCAAAAGATTATGATAAAGAAGAATTTAAAAGAATAAAGCAGGCTGCTGAAAAGATTAAAAATAATTCTGATATCTTGTTAGTTGTAGGAATTGGTGGCTCATATCTTGGATCAAAGGCTGTAATTGAAGCGCTTACAAATTCATTTTATAATGATTTAGAAGATAAGGATAGAAAAGCGCCAAGAATTTATTTTGCAGGAAATAATATTTCAGGAAGATATTTAAAACATTTAACTGAATTGATTAAAGATAAAGATTTTAGTGTTAATGTAATTTCTAAATCTGGAACTACTACAGAAACTGCAATTGCATTTAGAGTATTTAAAAATATGTTAGAAAAAAAATATGGAAAAGATGGTGCAAAAGAAAGAATATTTGCTACAACAGATAAATCTAGAGGAGCTCTAAAAACTTTAGCTGATAATGAAGGATATGAAACATTTGTTATTCCTGACGATGTAGGAGGAAGATTTTCTGTTTTAACACCTGTTGGTTTATTACCAATTGCTGTATCAGGATTAAATATTGATGAATTGATGAATGGTGCATATGATGGAATGAAAGAGTATTCTGAATTAGATATTGAAGAAAATCCATGTTACGAATATGCAATTGTTAGAAATGCACTTTATAATAAAGGAAAAACAACAGAAATACTAGTTGATTATGAACCATCATTATCTTTTGTTGGTGAATGGTGGAAACAATTATTTGGTGAAAGTGAAGGGAAAGATGGAAAAGGAATTTTCCCTGCTGCAGTTCATTTTTCAACTGATTTACATTCAATGGGACAATATATTCAAGATGGAAGAAGAAATATATTTGAAACAATATTAAATATTGAAAAATTTGACGATGATACTGAAATATTGTTTGATGAAGAGGATTTAGATGGTCTTAATTATATTGCTGGAGAATCATTTAATTTTGCAAATCAAAAGGCTTTCGAAGGAACAAGAATGGCTCATGTTGATGGAAATGTTCCAAACTTGATATTAAATGTTCCAGAGTTGAATGAATACTATTTTGGAAAACTAATTTATTTCTTTGAAAAAGCATGTGGTATCAGTGGTTATTTATTAGGTGTTAATCCATTTAATCAACCAGGAGTAGAAGCATATAAAAAGAATATGTTTGCACTTTTAGGAAAACCAGGATACGAAGAATTAAGAGAAGAATTATTGAATAGAAAAAAATAATATATATTACCTGGTATAATTTAACGTGCCAGGTTTTTTTGTATTTATTTATATTTGAAAAGAAATATTTCACTTGTAAATGAATTTTAAGATATAATGATACATAGAAAAAAATAATTATAAAATGGAACTTTATTAGATTTAATACGTCTAACTAAAAGATATAGGAAAGGAGTGGTGAAGTGTCTGATAATGAAATGATTTTACTCGAAAAAGCAGTAAAAGGAGATATTAAAAGTTTTGAAATTTTGATTAGGAAATATCAAAAATTTGCTTTTAATGTTGCACTTAATTATTTAAAAGATATTGAAGAAGCGGAAGATGCAACACAAGAGGCATTAATAAAAGCTTTTAGATATTTAAAGAATTTTCAAATGGAATCAAAGTTTTCAACTTGGTTATATAGAATTGTAATTAATACATGTAAAGATGAATTAAGAAAAAAATCTAGAAATCAGAAAGTTGTTAATATTGATTCAGAAGAAACATATGTAGACGAAATAGAGGATATGACATATGAACCTTTAAAAGAAATAGAGGAAAAAGAAATAAGTAATAAATTAAAAGAAGCGGTAGATAATTTAAAAATGAAATATAAAGAGGTAATAGTGCTCTGTGATATAAATGGAATGTCATATAATGAAATATCTGATATTCTTGAAATTCCAGTTGGTACTGTAAGATCTAGAATTAATAGAGGAAGATTAAGTTTAAGAAAAATAATTAATGAAATGGAACTTTTTGATAATGAAAGAGTCTAATAACGGAAGGGGGTAAAAATGAATTGTAATGAAGCAAGAAAATATATTTCAAGTTTAGTTGATGAAGAGTTAGATATTGATATTAAAGATAAAGTTAATTCACATATTGAAAATTGTGATGAATGTAAAAAAATATATGAAGAAGAAAAATTAATTAAGAAATTACTAAATGAAAGCGAATTAAAAGAATTGCCATATGGTTTTGATGAAAGACTTCATAGTAAATTAGAAAATGAAGCTAAAAGTAGTAAAAAATCAAATAAAGTGATTAAATTTGTTAATAAAAACAGAAAGTACTTAGCTATTGCAGCTGCATTTATTTTTGTTGTAGTATTAGTTAATAATAATCCTTTAAATATGGGTAGAGGAAGTAGTGAATATAGTAAAGATATGGCAATGGAAGAATCTGCTAGTGTTGAAATGCACTTTAACGAGTCTGTGAGTTCAAAGTCACAACCAATGCTTACTATGACAATGGAATCATCTGATGAAAAATTTGGTAATGAAGCACCTATGCCAGAAGTTGAAGCACAAGCTGCTTCAATAGAATCAGAATATCAAACAGGAAGAATTATTATTAAGAATAGCAATATGCAGTTAGATATTCTAAATTTTGAAAAGACAGCAGATGATATTAAAAACTATATTCAAGGTTATGATGGATATGTTAGCAATATGAGTTCCAATATTAGGTATACTAATGAAAATGGAAAAGAATTTAAATATGGTTATTTAGAAGTAAAAATTAAAAGTGAGTCGTTTGATGAATTTATAGATTTTGTAGAAAATCTAGGAAAAGTAAGAAATACTAATTTATCAACTCAAGATGTAACAAATGCTTATAGAGATACTGTTTCAAGCATTAAAAACCTTGAAATTACTCAAGATAGACTTAGAGATATTTTAACTCAGAGTGAAAAAGTTGAAGAAACTCTACAAATTGAAAGAGAATTAACAAGAGTAAGAGGTCAAATTGATCAATTAAAAGGTAATGTTAAAAATTGGGATAGGCTTAGTAAATATGCTACTATTAATATTTCGCTTAATGAAGTAGAAGAGTTAGAAGTAACAATTCAACCAATAGATAATAGTATATTTAAAAAAGCGACTGATGGGCTTATGAATACAATAAATATAATAAGAGAATTTTTAGAAAGACTATTTGTAAATATTATTGCATATTCACCTTTTATTTTTACCATAATAGTTGGAATAGCAATATTCAGGAAATTTTATAAGAAAAGAGGAATAAAATGAAAAAAATAATAATTGGACTTTTAGTTTTTACTGTTATTGCAGCAGTGTTTGTAATAGATAGTAATGATTTACTGAGTAAGAAAGTTTATGCAGATGAAGAAAGTATTGAAAGTACTAAAGCAACAGTAGAGGTATATGGTTCTGCAAATATAGAAGTTGAACCAGATGTAGCATATATTAATATTGGTGTTGATACAGAAAATGATAATCCTTCAATGGCTCAAAAAGAAAATAAAGAAAAAATGGATAAAATTATATCTTCTTTGAAGAAAATTGGTTTAACAGATGAAGAGTTAACAACTATTAATTATAGTATTCGAAAAAATTATAGATATCTAAAAGATGATGAAAGAGAAGAATATTATTTAGTTTCGAATTCTTTGAAAATCACTGTTAACAATATTGATGAAGTTGGAAATGTAATTGATGCGGCAAGTGATAATGGAGCCAATAATATTAATAGTATTCAATTTAGTGTAACAGATGATACAGTATATTATAATCAGGCTTTAAATGATGCAATGCTAAGTGCAAAAGAAAAAGCAACTTCAATAATGAGTACTTTTGGTGAAACACCACAAAAACCAAAATCTGTAGTTGAAATAAGTAATAATTACGGTGTTGTTAGAGATTATGGAAATATGATGAAAGCAGAAATGGCATATGACTCAATTTCCACTCCAATTCAAGCAGGAGATATTACAATTACTGCAAGAGTAAAAGTAATTTATGAGTACTAAAAAGAGCGTAAAAAAACATAATAAAAACGATTAAAAAATGATGCAAGTATTGTTGTATGCAATTATACTTGCATCATTTTATATTGTGAAATTTATATTGCAATTACTAGACATTATGTTATTATAGTCTTGTCAATAGATGAAGAGGGGGACTATATAATGAGTCGTGAAAATTTAGTGTTAAAAGTAAAACCAGAATGGTGCAAAGGTTGCGGAATATGTGTGCATTTTTGCCCTAAAAATGTTCTGGAGTTAGATGAAGATAATAAGATTGTAATAGCAAGACCAGATGATTGTATAAAATGTGGATTATGTGAATTAAGATGTCCTGATTTTGCAATATACTTGGAAGGTGATGAAAATGAAGATGAAAAGTAATGTTCAATTTGTTCAAGGAAATAAAGCTTGTATACTAGGAGCTTTAGATGCAGGATATAAATTTTATGGTGGATATCCAATTACACCATCAACAGAATTAGCTGAATTATCTGCAGTTGAACTTCCAAAAGTTGGTGGAAAATTTATACAAATGGAAGACGAAATAGCTGGAATTGCAGCTGCAATTGGAGCTTCATTAACTGGTAAAAAATCAATGACTGCAACAAGTGGTCCTGGATTTTCACTAAAGCAAGAAAATATTGGATATGCAATGATGGCTGAAATTCCATTAGTAATTGTAAATGTTCAGCGTGGTGGCCCATCAACAGGTTTACCAACATCACCTGCTCAAGGTGATATGATGCAAGCTAAATGGGGTACTCATGGAGATCATCCAGTAATTGCATTAACACCTGAATCTGTTCAAGAAACTTATTATATGACAATAAGAGCTTTTAATTTAGCTGAAAAATATAGAATGCCTGTAATGCTTATGACTGATGAAGTTATCGGACATATGAGAGAAAAAATTGTAATTCCAAACAAAGAAGATATTGAAATAATTGATAGAGTACAACCTAATGAAAAAGAAGGATATTTACCATATGGTGTAAAAGATGGAGAAACAGTTCCTAAAATGGCTTCATTTGGTGATGGATATAGATATCATGTAACAGGATTAGCACATGATGAAACTGGATTCCCAAGTAATAGTAATGAAAATGCAAAAAGATTATTAGACAGACTTATGAATAAAGTAAATCATAATTTAGATGATATTTTAGATTATGAGGAATATATGTTAGAGGATGCTGAGCATATCGTTTTATCTTATGGTGCAACTGCAAGATCTGCAAGAGCTGCAATTAAGCAAATGAGACAAGAAGGAATTAAAGCTGGTATGTTTAGACTTAAAACAGTTTGGCCTTTCCCAGAAGAAAGATTACTTGAATTAAGTAAGAATGTTAAAAATGTTTTAGTTGCTGAGATGAATCTTGGTCAAATGGTATTAGAAGTTGAAAGAGTAGTTAAAGACAATGCTAAAATATTATTCTGTGGTAGAGCAGATGGTGAAATAATTACTCCTGAAGAGATAGTAGAAACTTTAAAGGAGGAATTTTAAATGAATAAGTATGTAAAAAAATATCTTAGAAATGATAAATTAGCTCATATGTGGTGTCCAGGATGTGGACATGGAATAATTATGCACCAAATTATTAAAGCAATTGATAATTTAGGTTTAGATAAAGATAATATTTGTGTTGTATCAGGTATTGGTTGTTCTTCAAGAGCTCCAGGTTATATGGACTTTGATACATTACACACAACACATGGTAGAGCATTAGCTTTTGCAACAGGAATTAAATTAGCAAATCCAGATATGAAAGTAATTGTTGTATCAGGTGACGGAGATGCTTCAGCAATTGGCGGTAACCACTTAATTCATGCTTGTAGAAGAAATATTGATATCACTACAATAGTATTTAATAATACTATTTATGGAATGACTGGAGGACAATTCTCTCCAACTACTGCAACAAATGATTTAGCATCTACTGCTCCATACGGAAGTATTGATAGACCATTTGATATTGCTAAATTAGCTGCAGCTGCAGGAGCAAGTTATTCTGCTAGATCTACAGTATATCATGCTAATAATTTAGAAAAACTTATTGAAGAAGCTTTACAAGTTAAAGGATTCTCATTAGTTGAAGCTATGTCAATGTGTCCTACTTCTTATGGTAGAAGAAATAAAAAAGGTACAGTTTCTGATATGTTAGAGGATTATAAAGAAACTTATATTAATATTAATGCATTTAACAAACTTCCTCTTGAAAAAAGAGAAGGAAAAATTGAAATGGGTGTATTTAAAAATGAAACATATCCAGAATATACTGCAGAATATCAAAAAATTATTGATAGATTAAAGGGTGATAAATAATGACTAATCAATTTGAATTAAGATTATCAGGTGCTGGTGGACAAGGTTTATTACTTGCAGGAATTGTTTTAGCTGAAGCAGGAATACTAGATGACAAATTTGCTACTCAAACTCAATCATATGGTCCAGAGGCAAGAGGTGGAGCTAGTAAGTCAGAGGTTATTATTAGTGATTCTGAAATAGATTATCCAGAAGTAAGAACACCAAATTTAACTCTTGCTTTAACACAAGAAGCAGCAGATAAATATATTAGTAAAGATATAATGAATGGTATAATTGTTGTAGATGAAAGAGTAAAAATTAATCCAGCAATTAAATATGAAAAATTAATTAGTGTACCTATTATGAAAACTGCAAAAAATAAAGTTGGTAAAGCAATTGTTGCAAATATAGTTTCTCTTGGTATAATTGTAGAAGCAACAAATGTCGTTTCTAAAGAAGCTATGGAAAGTGCAATTTTAAATAGAGTTCCTAAAGGAACTGAAAAATTGAATAAAATGGCTTTAGAAAGTGGTTATGAATTAGCAAAATAGGTGAAAATATGAAAAAAAATGTAATTAATTTAATTAAAACTAAATATTTTAATTTAAGTAAAAGTCAAAAAAGAATATCAGATTACATTTTAAAAAATCATCAAAAAGTTGCATTTATGACAGCAAAAGAATTATCAAATGAATCGCAAGTTAGTGAATCTACTGTTGTTAGATATGCAATTGCATTAGGATTTAATGGTTATCCAGAGCTTATTGAATCAATTCAAGAGAGTATTAAATCAAAACTTACTACAATAGAAAGATTTGATTTGTCAACGAATGCTAATTTGAAAGGTGAAGATTCTTTTAAGAATATTATGAGAAATGATATAGAAAATATTAGATCAACTATTAAACTAAATAATCAAGAAACTGTTGATTTAATAGCTGATGAGTTAGCAAAAAGCAATAGAATATATATTCTTGGATTAAGATCATCAAAAGTTCTGGCAAATTATCTTCATTATTATATTAGTTTAATTTTTAATGAAACATTTGTAAAAGAAATTGAAGCTCAAAATGTATTTGATGATTTAGTTAATTTAAAGCCTGGGGATGTACTTGTTGCAATAGCTTTTCCAAGATATTCAAAATTAACTATAGAAGCTTTAAAATATGCAAAGGATAATGATATTACTGTTGTTGCATTAACAGATAGTAGTTTATCACCATTAAATGAGTATTCTAAATATACTTTGCTAGCTGATTTGAGTATAAGTACATTTATAGATTCCTTGGTTGCTCCGATGAGTTTATTAAATTTGCTAATTACTTCAATAAGTATAAGATATAAAGAAACAGTACAGCAAAAATTTGAAAAATTAGAAAAAGTATGGGATGAATACGGAATATATAAAGATAATTGAGGAACCTTTAAAAAGGTTCCTTTTTACTTGAATAGAAAATTCTGATATAATATAGTTGATGACGAATAAAAGGATGGTAGATATGTTAAAGATAGCAATTGATGGACCAGCGGGTTCTGGCAAAAGCACTGTTTCAAAGATTATAGCAAAAAAACTTAATATTAATTATCTTGATACAGGTGCAATGTATAGAATGTGTACATTAAAAGTGCTTAATGAAAAAATTGATTTAGATGATGAGAAAAAAATTACTGATGTAATTGATAAAATTGATATTAAGATGGAAAATAATGTTTTTTATTTAGATAATAATGATGTTAGTGAACTTATACGAGATGAGAATATTTCAAAAAATGTTTCGAAAGTAGCTGCGATAAAATTTGTACGCGAAAAAATGGTAGATATCCAAAGAGAAATTGCAACAAAAGCTGATGTAATTATGGATGGTCGCGATATTGGAACTCATGTATTAAAAGAATCCAAAAACAAATTTTATTTAAATGCATCTATAGAGGTAAGAGCTGAAAGAAGATATGAGGAATTAATAAATAAAGGTGCTAATGTAATAAAAGAGAATATTATAGAAGATATTGCAAAAAGAGATAAGTTCGATTCAGAAAGAGAAAATTCTCCACTTATAAAAGCTGATGATGCTATTGAAATTGATACAAGTGGATTGAATATTGAAGAAGTTGTAGATTTAATAATCTCTAAGATTGGAGAAAAAAATGACTAATTTACTTAAAAATATTATTAAAATATATTATAAAATATTTTTTAGAATAAGTATTTCTGGTGAAGATAATCTTCCAATAGACGAAGGTTATGTTCTTTGTGCAAATCATATTTCAGCACACGATCCAACAGTATATGCTGTAAGCGTTAAAAAACTCCTTTATGCATTAGGAAAAAAAGAATTGTTTAAGGGTTTTATTGGAAATTTTTTATTTTCTAATATGAATGTAATACCTGTTGATAGAAATAAAATTGATATTAGTGCAATGAAAAAATCATTAAGAATATTAAAAAAAGAAAAATCAGGACTTTTAATATTTGCTGAAGGCACTAGGAATCATGGAATAAATCCATTACCAGCAACACCAGGCGCATCAATGCTTGCAATTAAAGCAAAAGTTCCAATTATTCCACTTTCAATTGATTCATCGTATAAATTATTTAGTAAAGTGAATATTAAGATTGGAAAACCTATAGATTTAAGTGATTATAATTCAAAAGAAATGGATACTCAAGATTATATTAAAATAAATGAGGATATTTTAAAGGATATATATAATAATTTAGAGTTATATAAAAAGGGTAAAAATTATGGAAATTAAAATAGCTGAACATTCTGGGTTTTGTTATGGAGTAAAAAGAGCAGTAAAAATTGCACTTGAACCTTATGAAATAGGAACATATACCTATGGTCCTATTATACATAATGGTGAATTTCAAAAAAAATTAGAACAGAATGGTATATTTATTGAAACTAATTTAGATAAAATTAATGAAAAGAATTTAATTATAAGGTCTCATGGTGTAAAAAAAAGTGTATATGAAGAAGCAAAAATCAATAATATAAATATTATTGATGCAACGTGTCCTTATGTAAAAAGAATTCATAAAATTGTAGAAGAGGAATATAATAAAAATAGAAATATTATAATTATTGGCGATGCAAATCATCCAGAAGTAATTGGAATTAATGGATGGTGTGAGGATAATGCTAATATTATAAAAAAATCAAATTTTATATTGAGTAATTTAAAAAAATCTGATAGAATAAGTGTTGTGTGTCAGACAACTTTCAATTTAGAGCTGTATGATACGATAAAAACTAGACTTATGAATAGTTTTGATGATATAATATTTTTCGATACTATTTGTTTAGCAACTGTTAATAGACAAAATTCTGCTGAAAAGCTATCAAAAGAAGTTGATTTAATGATGGTAGTTGGTGGCAAAAGCAGTTCAAATACAAATAAATTATTTGAAATTTGTAAAAAAAATACTAAAACTCTTTTTTTACAAACTGAGAAAGATTTTTATTTATCCGATCTAACCAACGTGAATTCAATTGGAATAGTTGGAGGAGCATCGACTCCGGAGTGGGTAATTAATAATATAATAAAAAAAATAAATAACGAAGGCGAGGGTTTTTAATGGAAAATGAAATGACAATGGCGGAACTACTGGAAGGTTATGAGAAATCATTCAAGGTACCAAGAAAAAGAAGTATTATGAGTGGTGAGGTGGTACAAGTAACTGATACAGAAGTAGTTGTCAACCTAGGGTATAAAGCAGATGGAATTATACCAAAATATGAAATTTCTAATGATTCAAACTATGATATCAAAAATAATATAAATGAGGGAGATGTTTTAGACGTATACGTTGTTGACTTAGATGACGGAGAAGGAAATGTACTATTATCACTTAAACGTGTAAGTATGTTAAAAGACTGGGATGTTCTTCAGGATTTATATGCTGAGGAAAAAACAATTACAGTTAAAACTACTAGAGTTGTTAAAGGTGGAATCATTGCATTCTTTAATGATATTAGAGGATTTATTCCAGCATCACAATTATTACCAAGATATGTTGAAGATTTAAACAAGTTTGTTGGTAAAGA
Source organism: Clostridiaceae bacterium HSG29 (assembly GCA_030377915.1). GTDB lineage: Bacteria > Bacillota > Clostridia > Peptostreptococcales > Acidaminobacteraceae > HSG29. The sequence continues at coordinate 26,923 of JAUCFZ010000004.1, read as the reverse complement.
TTTAGAAGTTAAAATTTTAGAAGTAAACAAAAGAAAGAGAAGATTAGTATTCTCTCATAAAGCAATTGTTAAAGTTGCATTAAACAAAGAAAAAGTTAAATTATGGGATAGTATTGAAGTAGGACAAGTTGTTGATGGTGTTGTTCGTAAGATATTAAACTTCGGTGCATTTATTGATGTTGGCGGTGTTGATGGATTAGTTCATATTTCAGAAATCTCTTGGGGAAAACTTCAAAACCCTAAAAAATTATTAGCTGTTGGAAGTACTATAAAAGTAAAAGTTCTTTCTTTCAATAAAGAAGAAGAGAAAATTTCTTTAAGTATTAAACAAACACAACCAAACCCATGGGAAATATTTGAAGAGAAATATACTATTGGTGAGGTATATGAAGGTGAAGTTGTTAATTTAACTGAATTTGGTGCTTTTGTTAAATTAGAAGATGGATTAGAAGGATTAGTTCATATTTCAGAAATTTCTTCTGAAAGAATTGAAAAACCATCTGATGAATTGCATATTGGACAAAAAATCAATGTTAAAATTATAGACAGTGATTTAGAAAACCAAAAAATTAAATTATCTTTAAAAGAACTTGAATAATTATGAGCCGTGTTTACACGGCTTTTTCTATATATAGGAGATGATATAATGGAAGGCTATGAAATATTTAAAAAGAATATATTAAAATTAACGGGAATAAATCTTACATCTTATAAAGAAAGACAGATGAAAAGAAGAATTGAATCATTAATTAAAAGAAATAAATATAATAGTTATTCTGAGTATTTTAAGGCTTTAAAGGTAGATGAAGAATTATTTGATGAATTTATTAATTATCTTACTATAAATGTATCTGAATTTTATAGAAATTTTGAGCAATGGGAAGTTTTGAAAAAAACTGTTGTACCAAAATTATTAAAAAATAATAGAAATTTAAAAATATGGTCAGCTGCATGTTCAACTGGGGAGGAACCTTATAGTTTAGTTATGTTAATGTCAGATTTTATGCCATTAAATAGAATTAAAATTTTGGCTGTAGATATTGATGAAGGTGCAATAAATAAAGCTAAAATTGGAGTATATTCTAAAAAAAGTTTAGATAAAGTTCCTGATAAATTTAAGAAAAAATATTTCTCTGAAATTGGAAAATCATTTAAAATTTCAGAAGATATAAAAAAATGTGTTACATTTAAGAAAATGAATTTATTAGAAGATAAATATCCTAATAATTGTGATTTAATATTATGTAGAAATGTAATGATATATTTTACAGAAGAAGCTAAAGATATTATGTACGATAAATTTTCAGGCGCTTTAAAAAACGAAGGAATTCTATTTGTGGGGTCTACAGAGCAAATTATTGTACCGAAGAAATATAATTTTATGTCTGAAAAAACATTTTTCTACACAAAAAATAATAAGTAAGAAAAAGGAGATTTTTATAATCTCCTTTTTCTTAAAAATATAATAAAAAATATGATTTTTTTTAAATTATTTGTTAGAATGTAGATAGTATTATGAATGGGGGGCTTATGAAAGTTATATCAAAAAAATATGAAAAGATTTCACCATCAATTACATTAGCTATTACTGCAAAAGCTAAAAAAATGATAAAGGATGGAATGGATGTAAAAAGTTTTGGCGCAGGGGAACCAGATTTTAGAACACCAAAGGAAATAAGAAAAGAAGCTATATATGCAATAGATAACAGAAGCATTACATATACAGCATCTTCAGGAATTATTGAATTAAAAGAAGCGATATGTAATAAGTTTAAAAAGGATAATAATATTGATTATAAACCTGAAAATATTGTTGTATCTAATGGTGCAAAACATTCTTTATTTAATGCAATTCAAGCAATTACAAATATTGGTGATGAAATAATAATACCTGCACCATATTGGGTTAGTTATGTTGAACTTGTTAAAATGGCAGGTGGAGTGCCAGTAATTTTAGAAACTAAAGAAGAAAATGGTTTTGAAATTGAAGTTGATGAATTAAATAAATTAATCAATGAAAAAACAAAAGCAATTTTAATTAATACTCCTAACAATCCTACTGGAGCAGTATACTCAGATGATTTATTAAAAGAACTTGCTAATATTGCTATCGAGAACGATCTTTATATAATTTCTGATGAAATCTATGAAGTATTGCTTTATGAGTCAAAGCATAATAGTATTGTTACATTAGATCCAAGAGTAAAAGAAAGAACAATACTAATTAATGGTGTTTCAAAAGCTTATGCAATGACAGGCTGGAGAATTGGCTATTTAGCATGTCCTAGTGATTTAGCTAAAGTTATAACAAATATTCAATCGCATGCGACTTCAAATCCAAATACAGTTGCACAATTTGCTGCAGTTAAAGCATTAAGTTTGGATGAAAAAATTATTACAGATATGGTTGATGTATTTGCTGATAGAAGAAATTATATGTTTGATAGAATAGAAAAAATAAATAAGGTTTCATGTAAAAAACCAAAAGGTGCTTTTTATATTATGCTTAATATTAAAGAATTATTTGGTACAGAATTAAATGGTAGAAAAATAGATAATTCAATGGATTTTGCAAATTATTTGCTTGAAGAAGCATTAGTTGCTGTCGTTCCTGGAATAGGATTTGGAGCAGATGAATTCGTAAGAATGTCTTATGCAACTGATATGGATACCATAAAAGAGGGTTTAGATAGAATAGATAAAGCTATAAATTTATAAGAAATTATTAAGCTCACATTGGTGGGCTTTTTTCATTTCAATATATAATTGTATATGGTTTTATGATATAATAAGAAATTGATGGATATAGAAAATGGAGGTAATAATGAAGTTAATTAATATTGAAACAAATATGGCTGAATTCGATGGTCTTAAAAACCAGACAGAATTTATGACTTATTTTAGAAATGAAAATATGATGAATCCCCAAAAATATTTTATTGAAACATGGGGTTGTCAAATGAATGAACATGATTCAGAAAATTTATCTGGAATGTTTGATTTAATGGGATTTATAAGAACAGATTTAAAAGAAAACGCAGATGTTGTACTATATAATACATGTGCCGTAAGAGAAAAAGCCGAAATGAAAGTATTTGGAAATTTAGGACATTTAAAAAATTTAAAGGGAAGAAAACCGGATTTAAAGATAATAGTATCTGGTTGTATGCCAGAAGAAGATGTAACGATTGAAAAATTTAAAAAAGAATATAAATTTATCGATCTTGTAATCGGGACTCATAGTTATCAAAAGTTTCCACAGTTATTAAAGGAAGCATATTTAAATGATAGAACAAAATATGATATTAATAATAAAGAAGACATTATTATAGAGCATCTTCCTGCAAATAGAGATTATAATGTGAAAGCATTTGTGAACATTATGCATGGTTGCAATAATTTTTGTACTTATTGCATTGTACCATATACAAGAGGAAGAGAAAGAAGTAGAAAACCCGAGGATATTATAAACGAAATTAATGAATTAGTTAATAATGGGGTTAAAGAAGTTACACTTCTTGGACAAAATGTAAATTCATACGGAAGAACTGAAAAGTTTGATGTAGATTTTGCTGACCTATTAGAACTAGTTAATAATATAGAAGGACTTGAAAGAATAAGATTTATGACTTCACATCCAAAAGATATGACATTTAAATTAATTGATTATGTTAATAAACTTGATAAAGTATGTGAGTTTATGCATATACCAGTTCAAGCAGGATCAAATAATTTATTAAGAAGAATGAATAGAAATTATACAGTTGAAAGTTATATGGAAAAAATTGAATACGCAAAGAAAAATGTTAAAGGATTGACTCTTTCAACAGATATTATTGTTGGTTTCCCTGGAGAAACTGATGAAGATGTTGATAGCCTTATTGATTTATTTAATTATGTGAAATATGATAATGTATTTACATTTATTTATTCAAAAAGAAAAGGAACTCCAGCAAATGATTATGAAGATCAAATAGATAATCATATTAAAAAAGAAAGATTTAATAAAATACTTGAAGTATCAAATAACATTGCAAAAGAGAATAGTCTTCAATATATGGGTAAAACTGTAGAAGTATTAGTAGAAGGTCCTTCAAAAAATACTGAAGGAGTTTTAACTGGAAAAACAAGAGGTTTTAAAACAGTAAATTTTGAAGGTGAAAAGGATAATATAGGAAAACTTGTAAATGTTGAAATTACAGTATGTAATTCATTCTCATTATTTGGCAAAATAATTAAGTAGGTGTGAAATGGTAATGGACAGAAAAAAATTAACTCCAATGATGAAACAATATTTTTCTATTAAAGATAATTATGAGGATTACATATTGTTTTATAGATTAGGGGATTTTTATGAAATGTTTTTTGATGATGCTATATTAGCATCAAAAGAACTTGAAATTACATTAACAGGTAGAAATTGCGGACTTGAAGAAAGGGCTCCACTTTGTGGTGTCCCTGTTAAAGCGGGCAATGACTATTTAAAAAAACTTATTATTAAAGGGCATAAAGTTGCAATTTGTGAGCAAGTAGAAGATCCGTCTAAAGCAATAGGTATTGTTAAAAGAGAAGTAGTAAGAATTGTAACACCTGGTACGATAACAGAACCTGATATGTTAACTGATAAAGCACATAATTATATTCTTTCATATTTTGTTGATGATTATGGATATTCAATTGCATATTCAGATATTACAACTGGAGAATTAAAATCAATAGCTTTTCATGGAAAGGAAAGCAGACAGAGATTTATTGATGAAATTCTAAAAATTAATCCAAGTGAAATATTATATAAAGATGATGAGTTACATAATGATATTATGTCAACCGTATCTATGTTTATTGAACCTGTTAAATCAAATATCAGCGAAAGTTCTTATAAGGAATTAAATTGTGTTAATTCTATAAAAAGAGTTTATAATATATATTCTCTTGATAGTTATGGGCTTTCAAATCTAAAATATGAAAAAATTGCTATTGGTATTCTTTTACAATATATAGAAGAAACTCAAAAAGTTGCATTACTCAATTTTAGTGATGTTGATGTATACCATGAAGATAATTTTATGTTTATTGATAAATTCACTAGAAGAAATTTAGAACTTACTGAAACTATTAGAACTAAAGATAAAAAAGGCTCATTATTGTGGGCATTAGATAAAACTCTCACTGCGATGGGAGGAAGAAGACTTACAAAATGGATTGAAGAACCATTACTATCGAAAAAGAAAATTGAAGGAAGATTAAATTCTGTTGAGTATTTATTAAGTGATTTATTATTAAAAGAAGAACTTAGAGATTTAGTAAAAAGGATTTATGATTTGGAAAGACTTTCATCAAAATTAGTATATGGTGGGATTAATGCGAGGGATATGGTAGCTCTTAAAAATTCACTTTATGTTCTTCCTGATATTAAAGAACTTTTAAGAAATATTAGTGATGAATGTTTAAATGAAATATATGAAAAAATTGATATTTTAAGTGATGTATACAGTTTGATTGAAAGTGCAATTGTTGAAAATCCACCAATAACTATAAAAGATGGTGGAGTAATCAAACCTGAATTTAATAAAGAACTTTTTGATTTATATGATATTATCAATAATGGAAAAAATTGGATTCTTGAAAAAGAACGTGAAGAAAGAGCTAAAACAGGTATAAATACTTTAAAAATTGGATATAATAGAGTTTTTGGTTATTATATTGAAGTTACAAAAGCAAACATTAAATTAGTACCTGAACATTATAATAGAAAGCAAACTTTATCAAATTCTGAAAGATATATAACTCCAGAATTAAAAGAAATAGAAGATAAGATATTAAATGCTGAAGATAGATCGACAGCACTTGAATATGAGATTTTTAATAATATTAAAGATGAGTTATTAAATCAAATAGAAAGAATTAAAACAACTGCTGTTGCTATTTCTAAATTAGATGTTTTAATGTCTTTTGCTAATATAACTTTAGAGAATAATTATATTAAACCTATAATTACTGAAAATCATGAAATAAATATTAAGGATTCACGACATCCAGTAATCGAAAGAATCGCTTTAAATGAGGATTTTGTGCCTAATGATGTATATTTAGATAGTGAAGAGAATAAATTTTTAATAATTACAGGCCCCAATATGGCTGGTAAATCAACTTATTTAAGACAAGTTGCATTAATAACGTTAATGGCTCAAATTGGTTGCTATGTTCCTGCAAGCTATGCTGAAATAGGTCTTGTTGATAGAATATTTACAAGAGTAGGAGCAAGCGATGATTTATCACAAGGTCAATCTACATTTATGGTAGAAATGAGTGAACTTGCGAATATCTTACACAATGCTACAGATAGATCATTAATAATTCTTGATGAAATTGGACGAGGAACATCAACTTATGATGGATTAAGCATTGCTTGGGCTGTAGTTGAATATTTATCAGATGTTAATTTGAACTCATGTAAAGCTATGTTTGCAACACACTACCATGAATTAACTGAGCTTGAAGAGGAATTAGATACAGTTAAGAATTATTATATTACTGCAACAGAAGTTGATGATAATATTGTTTTTTTAAGAAAAATAAAACGTGGTAAATCAGAGCAAAGTTATGGAATTCAAGTTGCAAAACTTGCAGGTGTTCCGGATAAAGTATTAAAAAGAGCAAAAGTAATTTTAAATGATCTAGAATTTAATGATATTAATAGAAATATTAAAAACATAAAAAATAATAATGAAGCTGAAGTTATAGATCGAAATAAAATTGAATCGAAATTAGTTGATTCAGTTAAATCTATAGATATTAATAAATTAACTCCAATTGAAGCAATGAATGAGTTATATAAATTAATTAATATGATAAGTGAATAATGGGGTGAACGAATGAATAGAATTATTAAATTGAATAAGAATATTTCTTCGAAAATTGCTGCTGGAGAAGTAATAGAAAATCCAAGTGCAGTTATAAAAGAGCTTATTGAAAATTCAATTGATGCAAAATCGACTTCTATTACTATTGAAATTCAAGATGCTGGTAAATCTGTAATAAGAGTAACAGATAACGGAGAAGGAATAGAAACAGAGGATGTAAATATTGCTTTTGAAAGGCATGCCACAAGTAAAATTAAATCTGTAGAGGATATATATTCAATTAGTACTCTAGGATTTAGAGGTGAAGCTTTGCCATCAATTGCTGCCGTATCAAGACTTGAAATAACAACAAAAACATTAAAAGATGAATTTGGAACTAAAAAAACTATTAATGGTGGAGAGGTTATTAAAGAGGAAACTGTTGGATGTAAGCAAGGAACAACTATAATCGTTAGTGATTTATTTTATAATACTCCAGCTAGAATTAAGTTTCTTGGAAATAATTCAACGGAAAAAAGACGAATTAACGAGCTTTTAAATTGTCTTGCTCTTTCTAATCCATATATTTCATTTAAATATATATCAGATAATGAAATAAAATTTGTTACTCCTGGAGATGGAAATTTAAAAAATGTAATCCTAAGTATTTATGGAAAAAATACTGTTAAAAGTATGATGGAAGTAAGTTCATCATTAGATGGAATTGAAATGAATGGTTATATTTCTAATCTTGAATTTACAAGAGGAAGTTCAAGTCTTCAAATATTTTTTATAAATGGTAGATATATTAAAAGCAGCATTATTAAAGAGGCTATTAAAACTGCATATAAAACTATGATACCTATTAATAGACATCCGATATGTTTTTTAAATTTTATTATTGATTTCAAGGAAATTGATGTTAATATTCATCCTTCGAAAACAGAAGTTAAATTTACAAAAGTTGGTATAGTTAAACAATTAATATATACTGCTATTAAATCGAAATTATTTGAATATAATCAAACTCCAAAAGTTTCATTAGAAGATGAGATATTTGAAAAAACTTTTTCTAAGAAAATAATACCAGAGATAAAAGAGGAAAAAGAAATTTTAGTTTCTGAAAAAGAGCATATTAATTTTGATTCTTATAAAATTCATGAAAAAAAAGTTAATAAGAATCCGTTTAAAGATGATTCTTTTGTTGAGAAAAACTATATACCACATGAAAAAAAGGAAAATGAGCTTGGAAAAATTGTTAATCTAGATATATTTGATATAGATTTTGATAAAATTGTGAATAATGAGATTGATTTTAAGAAAGATATTATTAAAGAGAATGAAACAATTTATGATAATCTAAAAATAATAGGTCAGTTATTTAACACTTATATAGTATGTGAAAAAGATGATAATATGTATATGCTTGATCAACATGCTGGACATGAAAAAGTTCTATATGAAAAATTAATGGAAGAGTATATGAGTAAAACCGTGAATTCTCAATTATTACTTCTTCCTATAAGTTTAAAATTAGGCTATTATGAATTAGAATTAATTATGGAAAAAGAAGAAATACTAAAAAATCTAGGATTTAATGTTGAAATATTTGGTAAAGATACTTTATTGATTAGAGAAGTTCCGATACTATTTAATAAACCTTTAACTGAAAAAATCGCAAAAGATATAATCCTAAATTTGAAAAATGAATATAAAAATGCATATGAAACAAATGTAGATCATATTATTCAAAAATCATGTAAAAATGCTATTAAAGCTTATGATAAACTTGATTATATAGAAATTGATAAATTGATTGATTTACTTAAAAATTTAAAAAGCCCCTATACATGTCCGCATGGTAGGCCTATAATTATATCTATTTCTAAAGGTGAAATTGAAAGAAAATTCAAAAGGACGTAAATATGAATAAAAATGTATTGATAATAGCTGGTCCAACAGCAGTAGGAAAAACTGATCTTTCGCTTAAATTAGCAAAAGATTTAAATGGTGAAATAATTTCAGCAGATTCTGTTCAAATATATAAAGGGATGGATATAGGTTCTGCTACTCCGAGTGAAGATGAATTAAGTACTGTAAAACATCATTTTATTAATGAAATAAATCCTGAAGATGAATATAGTGTTGCAGTTTATGCAAAAAAAGCAAAAGAGGTTATTAAGGATATTCAATCTAGAGGAAAATTTCCGATTGTTGTTGGTGGAACAGGATTATATGTTAATTCATTAATTTACGAAATGGATTTTTCTGAAACTGTTAAAGATGAAAAGCTTAGAGCTAAGTTAATGAAAGAAGCAAGTATTGAAGGTGTGGATTATATTCATAATAAATTAAGAGAGCTTGATCCTGAAGCAGCAGATAAAATTCATAAAAATAATTTAAAAAGAGTAATAAGAGCGTTAGAAATAAATATTTTAACTGGAGACAAAATGGGGAATTTTAAAAGTGATCCTGTAAAAACTACGGATTATGCCCCTTTATTAGTTTGTCTAAAAAGAAATAGAAAACTATTATATGTTAGAATTAATAGGCGTGTTGATATAATGCTTGAAAACGGATTAATTGAAGAAGTTAAAAAATTAAAAGAGAGAGGTCTTGATGAATCTTTTACTTCTATGAAAGCAATAGGATATAAAGAGGTTTTAGGATATCTTAATGATAAATATGATTTAGAGATGTTAAAATCTATTATTAAGAAAAATACAAGGCATTTTGCTAAAAGACAACTAACATGGTTTAGAAGATATGATGATGCAATGTGGATAGATTTGGATAAAGATGAATTTGAAGAAAGTTACAAAAAAATTGTTAAAACTCTTAAAAATGGGTAGTAATAAACAAATGTATGATATAATAAAATAAAAAGATAATGGAGGGGCTAAATGGGACAAAATATCAACTTACAAGACGAATTTTTAAATCATGTTAGAAAAATGAATACATTAATTACAGTATTTTTAATCAGTGGATATCAAATTAAAGGGCATGTTAAAGGGTTTGATAATTTTACAGTAATTATGGAATCTGAAGGGAAACAACAAATGATTTACAAGCATGCTATATCTACTATGATACCTTCAAAAGGTGTTACTTTTACTAAAATGTAATAAAAATATGACTCTTAATATGAGTCATTTTTATTGTTAGAAAGGAAATATATGATTAATAAATTATACGAAGAATTTGGAATTGATAATTCATTAATTGAATTTGAAGAAAAAGTTGAATCAAATATCCAAAGTCAATTTAAAAAAATAGATAAAATTATGAAATACAATCAAATGAAAGTTTTAAAAGCATTTCAAAATGCAAAAGTTGGCGAAGATGATTTTGCATCAAAATCGGGTTATGGCTTTAGCGATATCGGAAGAGAAAAGCTAGAGAAAATTTATGCAGATGTTTTTAATACGGATGACGCAATTGTAAGACCTACTATCGTATCAGGGACACATGCTTTGAATTTATGCTTAACTGGATTATTATTTCCAGGAGATGAAATGGTTGCAATTTCAGGTACTCCTTATGATACTCTTGAAGAAGTAATAGGAATAAGAGGAGATTATCCAGGGAATCTTATTAATATTGGTGTTAAATACAAGCAAGTTGATCTTGATAGTGATGGATTTTTTAATGAGGATGAAATTCTAAAAAATGTTTCAAAAGACACAAAAATGGTATATATACAAAGATCATCAGGTTATAGTTGGAGAAATTCTTTAACTATAGAAGATATTGGAAATATAGTAAAAAAAATAAAGAACATTAATAATGATATAATTATTATGTTAGATAACTGTTATGGTGAGTTTCTAAATGAGCTAGAGCCTACAGATGTTGGTGTAGATGTTATGGCAGGTTCTTTAATTAAAAACCCAGGTGGTGGGCTTGCTATTTCAGGAGGGTATATTGTTGGAAAGCAATATTTAATTGATTTAATCGCCCAACGATTAACATCACCAGGAATTGGAAAAGAGCAGGGATTAATGTTTAATGCCACAAGAAATATTATGCAAGGATTTTTCCTAGCACCTAAAGTTGTAAGTGAAGCTATTAAAGGCGCGATATTTTGTGCTGAGTCATATTCTAACTTAGGTTATGAAGTGAACCCAAAAACATTTGGTAATAGAAGTGACATTATTCAATCAATAAAACTTAAAGATGAAAAATCAGTGATTAAATTTTGTCAGGCAATACAGGAAGCTGCTCCAATTGATTCATATGTAAATTTACAACCATGGGATATGCCAGGTTATAGTTCAAAAGTTATAATGGCAGCAGGTGCATTTATTCAAGGATCTTCAATTGAATTAAGTGCTGATGCACCAATAAGAGAACCATATATTGTTTATTTTCAAGGTGGTCTTACTTATGAACATGCTAAAATTGGTGTTTTGAAAAGTATTAGTAGATTAATAAAGGAGGGTATTATTGAGCGATAAATATGATAGAAATATTATGATTTTTTCGAATAATAGCGGAAGTTTGGAAATGAATTTTATTAATACATTAAGTAGAATAATTGCCTTATCAGTATTGGGAATAGGATTGTTTTTCTATTTTAAAAAAACAAATTAAAAAATGAGATATAATCTCATTTTTTTTTGTTATAATAATTACATTTTTCTAAATACACCTTTTATATGTCCAATTACTTTAACATTTCTAGAATAAATAGGATCCATAGTATCATTTTCAGGTTGTAACCTAATAATATCAGGCTCCTTATAATATCTTTTAATTGTAGCATTTTCATTATTTATTAAAGCAACAACAATATCACCATTTCTAGCAGATTCATTTTGTTCAACTAAAACGTAATCATCAGAGAATATTCCAGCATTTATCATACTTTCTCCATCAACTTTAAGCATAAAATACATTGAGCCTTCATTAATAAATTCATTTGGTACTGGGAACATATCGTCATTTTCCTGCACTGCTAATATAGGTTCGCCAGCAGTAACATCACCTAAAAAAGGAATCTGTGTAATACTTGAATTAGTAAGGAAATTTTGATTTTCACCATTTTCATCTATAATTTCAATTGCTCTAGGTTTTGTTGGATCACGCCTAATATATTCCATTTTCTCCAGTTTAATTAAATGACTATAAACAGAAGATGAAGAACTTAATCCAACTGCTTTACCAATTTCCCTTACAGTAGGTGGAAATCCCTTCTCTTGTAAATTAAGTTTAATAAAATTCAAAATATCTTTCTGTCGTTTACTTAAATTATCTCTCATTAATAACTCCTTTCTTAATTTATTTAATTATATCAAATATATGTTCGTAAATCAAGAAAAAACGTTCTTAAATAAAATAAATAATACAGAAAGTACTATTGTTATAGCAAAATCCAGTAAATATAAGGGAAAATTAAAGAGAACAATTGTTTGAAAAAAGCCTTTACAAAAATCATTTGTTCTTGTATAATTTATATATAGAACAAATGTATGGGAGGTAGCACATGAGAGCTAAAAAATATAGAGTTGTAAATAAAGCGAGATTTATTATTTCGATAGTTATTTTAACGGTATTGTTTGTATCTATTTTTTCTTTAATGACAAACACATATAAAGCACACGCAATGAAAGAGGTAAAATATTTGGAAGTAATAGTAAATTCAGGGGATACAGTTTGGGATATTGCAAAAGAGTATAGAAATGAAAAACAGGATGTAAGAGAACTTGTATATATAATTTTAGAAGTTAATGAAATTGAAAATAGTATGATATATGAAGGACAAATAATTAGAATTCCTATAAGTTAAAAAATGAAAATAATTAAAAGTTACTAATAATAGTAGCTTTTTTTTGTTTGAAATAGTTTTAAAAATATTGTATAATTCAACTGTGTTGATATAAAAACGGAGGGATTATGAATAAAGAATGTAAATTTGCAAACGAATTAATTGATTTTATCTATGAAAGCCCAAGTGCGTTTCATGTTGTTGAAAATGTGAAAGCAAAATTAATTAAAAATGATTTTAAAGAATTAGATTTACGTGAAAAATGGAATATAGAAAAAAATGGAAAATATTTTGTAACAAAAAATGACTCTGCAGTAATTTCTTTTATTATTGGAAAAGGTGATATTGAAAAAGAAGGGTTTAGAATTATTGGTGCTCATACTGATTCTCCTACCTTTAAGATCAAGCCATCACCAGAAATGACTGAAAATGGTTATTTAAAATTAAATACTGAAGTATATGGAGGTCCAATTCTTAATACTTGGTTGGATAGACCCCTTTCTTTTGCAGGAAGGGTAACATTAAAGGGCGAGGATCTAATGCACCCTGAAAGTAAACTAGTAGATATTAAAAAGCCTGTGCTTATTATTCCTAATCTTGCAATTCATATGAATAGAGATGTAAATAAAGGTGTTGAACTTGATAAGCAAAAAGATATGCTTCCATTAATGGGACTTGCAGGTGAAGATTTTATTAAAGAAGATTTTATTGTTGAATTAATGGCAAAGGAACTAAAATGTAATAAGGAAGATATTGTAGATTTTGATATATATTTATACGAAGTTGAAAAAGGCAGTATAATTGGTATTAATGATGAATTTATTTCAGCAGGAAAATTAGACGATCTTGCAATGGTTCATGCGGGAATAGAAGCAATAATTAAAGCAAAAGAAAGTAAATCGACTAAAATGATGGTATGCTTTGATAATGAGGAAATTGGAAGTAGAACTAAACAAGGAGCAGGTTCACCAATGTTAAAAAATATTATTGAAAGAATAGTATTTAAATTGGGGGGAGATAAAGAAGAGTTACAAAGAGCTTTATACAGTTCATTTCTTATATCAGCAGATATGGCACACGCTGTACATCCAAATAGTGGTGAAAAACATGATCCAGTAAATAAACCAATAATAAATAAAGGGCCAGTAATTAAAATGAATGCAAATCAAAATTATACAACAGATAGTGATTCAAATACTGTTTATGAAATGATATGTAGAAATTTAAATATACCTATTCAAAAATTTGTAAATCGTTCCACTGAAAGAGGGGGATCAACAATAGGTCCAATTTCTTCTTCTCAATTGGATATTAGATCGATAGATATTGGTAATCCAATGCTTGCTATGCATTCTGTAAGAGAATTAGGTGGAGTTATTGATCACTTTAATATATTTGAGTCATTTAAAGGATTCTTTAACTTATAAAGGTTGTGTTAAAAAATGAAAAGAAAAATTACATTTTTTGTTTTTATAGTATTTATTGTAATTTTATATAATGAACCAGAATGGAAAAAAAATACAAAACAATTTACAGAAGCCTTAAGTATGATAAACAATGATATTGATATAATAGAAGATTTATCATATTATTCAGATTTTCAATGGGATGAATTATATAGTTTTCCACCATATTTTCCAGAAGAAAATATTCATGAAATAATTGGAGTGAACACTGATTTTATTTATGCTTCTGTTAGTGAAGGAACAAATCAAGTAATTTTACTAAAAGATAAAAAAGTTGTTTGTTATATTGCTGGTTATCCAGAACGGTATGGAATATATTTTCAGTTTAAACCATATAAAGAATATTTCAAATTAACAAGTGATGATAACTTATCTTTTAAATTAACTATTTCAGATAGTGAAATAAGAATATTTAAATATGACTATTAGAAAGGCCAAATATGAAAATACACCATATATGTATTCAAACAGATAATTATAATGAATCAATAAAGTTCTATAAGGATATTTTGAGATTTAGTATTTTTAAAGAAACTAAAAATTTTCATAAAAGAGCATATAATACATGGTTAGAATTAGATTCTTTTATGATAGAACTACAAACAAATAAGGAAAATCAAAAATTAACGGATTTTAATAAAAATACTAAAGGAATTAATCATATTTGTTTTATAGTTGATGATGTCGAAAAAGAATATCTTAGAATTAAAGAGCTAGGATATAACAACTTTAAGAAAAAAAATAATAGCGATATTTATATTGTAGAAAATGAAAAATTATTAAAAATAATAGCTCCTGAAGGAACAATTATTGAAATACGAGATACTCAATTGAATTAATTAAAAAATATCAATATCTTTAATATAATGCACTTAGAATATATCCGTATTGGATTTTATTATTGAGTGCATTTTTGGCTTTAAATTCAGAATCGGTTAAATATTCGTTTCTAAATATTTTGCATACTGATTAGGAGATAATGTTGCTAGCCTAATTGGTAACAATTATTATTAAAAGAACTTGATGAAATAAACGAATAAATATAGTAAACTATAATAAAAGTATTTATTGTATCTTCAATATTAACTGTTATGGTGAATACTGCACCATTTGGATATGCATTAATTGTATCTTTTTTTATTTATTATAGGTAAAGCACTTTATTAAAATAAAATATAGTAATTTTAAAATTCTGAGTAAACAATTTACTCAGGATTTTTTTGATTAAATTAAAACTAGTGAATTATAAGTGTTAATATATGAATTTAATTTTGAGAATTGGGTATAAACTATACATTAAAAAAATTTAAGATCTGGAGGTATAGACATGAGGAGAAATTATATATTTAGAATTTTTATATTATTTCTGATGGTTAATTTATTACTTGTATCCTGTAAGCGAAATGAAAATACGGTTATCGTTTATACGTCTGTAGATAGAAATTATTCAGAACAGGTATTTAATGATTTTGAAGAAAAAACAGGTATAAAAGTTTTACCAGCTTATGATAGTGAAGCAAGTAAAACTACAGGTATGATAAATAAACTTATTGAAGAAAAGGAAAATCCTGTAGCATCTGTTTTTTGGAATGGTGAATTTGCTCAAACAATATTGTTAAAAGAAAAAGGGGTTCTTACATCATATAAATCGGAAGAAGCAAATATTATTCCAAGTAATTATAAAGATGAAGAAGGTTATTGGACAGCATTTGGGGGTAGAGCAAGATGCATATTAGTAAATACAGATTTATTAGAATATGATGATTATCCTAAAAGATTTGCAGATGTCCTTGATAAGAAATATGAAGCGTCAAAGATTGGCATTGCTTATCCTATATTTGGAACAACCGCAACACATGCAGCAGCTATATTTTCAGATTTAGGAACTGAAAATGCTACAAATTTTTATAAGGATTTATATAATAGAAAAGTTCGTGTTGTTGATGGTAATGCTACTGTTAGAGATCTTGTAGTTGATGGGCAATTAAATTTTGGCTTAACAGATACTGATGATGCATTAGTAGCAATTAATAAAGGAAAATCAGTTAAAATTATTTGGCCTGATCAAGGGCAGGATGATAAAGGTACTTTGGTAGTGCCAAATACAGTCTCAATAATTAAAGGTTCTGCTAATAATAAAAATGCTCAGGCTTTTGTTGACTATCTACTTAGTGAAGAGACAGAAAATTTTTTATTTGAAATTGGTTGGATACAAGTTTCATTAAGATCATCAGAAATAGAAATTAATGGAGAGAAGATTAAGACATTAGATGTAACTTTAGAGGATGTTTATAAAGAAATTGAAGAAACTAAAAAAATACTAGGAGAGGTATTTATTCGATGAGAAAACAAAAGGGCCGTTTGCTATTAATAATTCCATATTTTTTAATATCCTTATTACCATTGGGAGTATTTTTTCTAAAGGGAGTTTATGAAATTATTAATTCTGATAGTAAAATAATGAGTTCATTGGTGGATATGAGAGTAGTTGTATTACTTTTAAAGACTGTGTTTTATAGTTTAAGTGTGGCTTTGATTGTGGTTTTGTTTGCTTTAATAATTGCTCTTGGACTAGTTAGTATGGATAAACGATGGAGAAAGTTTTTTGTATGGTTATTAATAGGATTTATTGCAGTGCCTATTTCTATCCATACAGTTATGTGGATGAATATAGTATCGTTGATAAATACAGTTATTGGTAGCAAGATTTATTTAACAGGTTGGGGAATAAGTGTTTTTATTCAAGTAATAGCATGGTTACCTTTAGCAATTATTATTATATATGATTCAATGATGAAAATTCCAATGAGTTTAATGGAAGCTGGTAGAATACTTAGTTCTGATAGAAAAGTATTTTTTAGGATTTGGTTACCACAGTGTAAAACTGGTTTAATAATAGTAACTATAGGAGTATTTGTATTAACTTTTAATGATTACTCTGTGCCTTCTACTTTTGCAATGAGTACATTTGCTATGGAAATATTTGCAAGATATAGTATTTCTTTGAATGCAGGGGATACTTTTATAGCATCATTACCAATGATTATTGTTGGTATGTCTTTAGCATTTCCTTTAATTAGTTCTATATCTAAACAATTTTTTAGTAGACCTAGTAAAAGAAATGACGATTTTATTAAAACGCTTAAATTTAGTAAAAAATATATTTCAAAATTTGCTATTATAATATTATTTGTAATTATATTATTGCCATTAGCAGTATTAATATATGGATCAAATTTTTCAGATTTTAGTATTGTTAAAGATGGAGGAAAAGAGATATTAAATACATTATGGATTTGTTTTGGAGCAACTTTATTAGCAACTCCAATAATGTTATCAGCAGCTTTAAGTATATATAGAAATAAAAAATGGCAGACATCTAGTTTTTTAATGATACTTTTACCTACATTAATTTCACCTTCTTTAATAGGTGCTGCACTTATTAATTTTATGAATGTACCATTATTTCGATGGATATATTTAAGTAGTGGAATGGGGATGTTAGCAGTGATTATTAGATTTATGCCTATTGGTATACTTATAATTATTGCTGGGTTAAGAAAAATTCCAGATGATTTAATAACGGTCGCATATATGACTTCTAAAAATATTAAGAAAACTTTAATTAAAGTTATAATACCTTTAATAATGCCTTCTATCTTAATAGCAGCAAGTGTTGTCTTTTTATTAGGAATTGGAGAAATGGGGACGACAGTAATGGTGCTACCGGCAGGAATTTCTACTATAACAGTAAGACTTATGGGATATTTACATTATGGAGCAACAGAATTAATTGCAGAATTAAGTTTAGTTGTGGTGGCACTATTATTAATATTTGAACTTATTATATATGGAGTGATTAATAAGTGGTTGAAAAACCTAAGAAGGAGGAGGGATGTATGATCAAAGTGATAAATGTTTCTAAATATTATAAAGCAAATTTTCCTATAAAAGATTTTAGTTATACTTTTGAAGATAATAAAAAATATGTTATTTCTGGTGCATCAGGTAGTGGAAAGACTACTTTTTTAAGGTTAATTGCTGGACTGGAAAGTCTTGATAACGGAGAAATTTATAGGGATGAAGTATTAATTGGGAATACTGATTTTCAGTTTCACCCTTTAAAACGTGAAATAGGTATGGTGTTTCAAAATCCAACTTTATGGCCTCATATGACTGTACGAGAAAATATTAATTATGGTGTTAAAAATAGAAATAATGATGAGATAATATCTATTATGAAAATTGATTCAATATTAGATAAATTTCCAGATGAAATATCTGGTGGTGAGGCTAAAAGAGTCGCACTTTCAAGAATGATGGTTTTAAAATGGAAATATTTATTATTAGATGAACCTTTAACCAATATTGATAAAGAATTAAAATCTGATATTCTTTCATTTATTAACGATTATGCAGAAAAAAATAATACGACTTTAATATATGTTACACATAATGATGAGGAAGCTAAAGCTATTGAAGGGATATCTATATCTTTTTGATAGAAGAAAGGAGAGAAATTATGGGGGAAAGAAAGTTTTTAACAAATAAAATAAAACGATTAATTTATTCCTTTTTCATTCTTATCATAGCAGGGACTTCAATTGGATTTGTTTTAGTATATGAAGAATCACTTAATAAAATAAATGGTGATGAAAATTTAATTGATGGAAAAATATTCTTAGAAAACAAAGAGTTCTCAACTGTTTTTTTAGATGGAGAATATATATATGCTGGAGGCAGTGGTGGTTTATTTAAAATACATATTAATACATATGAAATAAAAGAAGTTTTAAATGGAGATAAATCTTTTGAAATTGTTAGGGGTATTGGTAAAACTTCAGATAATATTTTGTGGATTGGTCACGGAGGAGGACTTACTGGTATCAAAAACGATGAAATTATTAAACATTACACTATAAGTAATGGTTTACCAGATAATAGAATCAATGATATTGAAATCAAGAATGGAATTATATATGTTGCAACTTTTGGTGGCGTTGGTATTATAGAGAATGAAAAAATTCGAACAATAACTGAAGATAATGGTTTAATTAAGAATATTACAAAAGTAGTAATGGTAGATAATAAAGGCAATTTATGGTGCGGTTCACATACATCGATAGGAGGTGGTGTAACTTTAGTTAATGAAGTAGATATGGACTATGAAATGATATATTTTAATACAGAAAATGGATTGACACATAATGCCATTACATCAATTAAAGAAGATAAACAAGGAAATGTATGGATTGGTAATGGGAATATGACTAGAGGCGGTGCAACATCTTATACATTAAAAAATGGAGAATGGATACCATCAAAAATTTTGACAATTAAAGAAGGTTTAATTGGTGATAAAGTAAGGCATATTTTTATAGATTATATGGATAATTTGTGGTTTTGCTCTGAAAGCGATGGAATTGCAGTGTTTAACAATATTGATGATATTAAATATTTGACAAGTGAATCTGGTTTATCTGACAATGAAGTTAAAGAAATCATTTATGATCAAGATATGAACTTATGGCTAGCATCAAAAAATGGAATAACAAAAATTTTTAACGAATGGTTAAGAATTAATATAAATTAATCTAGTGTATATAATGGGAGGGGATGGCATGAGCAAGAGACATAAAGAAGAAAAGAAAAAGTTAAAAGAAGAAAAGAAAAAGTTAAAAAAAGAAAAAAAAGCTAATAAACCTTTATCTGTATTTGGTTTAATTATTAGTATAATAAAAGGTATAATACAAAGTATCCCAAAGATGTGGAAATCTATTTTAATAAGAAGTATTATTTCATTTTTTGTTGTTACAAGTTTTAGTGTTTATTCAATTGCAGTGAAGAATGAAGGGATAGGATTAATTAAATTGAATTCCGGGAAATTCTGGAGCGATGTAATTAATACAGGTGGAAATGAAGTGGCATTTAATGTTATGAGTTTTGTTTTAACTTATGCGCTTACTTTGATTTATTCTAGAATTAGAAATGGTGGAATAAAGAAATTTTTTAAAGAAGTTTTTGGTACAATACCTTGGACTAAAAATTGTATTTTAGGTTCAAAAAATGTTATTGGACCGTTGATGTTTTTTTCAATGGGATTAGTAATGATTTTAGGTATATTTGCAAAAAATAATATATTATTTATAACATTAGCAATAACTATTTTCTTTGAATATGCATCAAAAGAAAAATCATTAGTTTTTGCAGTTTCATTAGCTTTTTGGAATGATTTTCATAGATTATTTAAACGGAAAAAAGGAATTCAACCTTTAAATAAAGAGTATGTAGGTATTATGACTTTTTCGATGTTATTAGGAATGATAATATTAGCTTTGATACCTATAAATAGAGCACGTTTAATTTCAATTATTTTGATGATTGTGTTTATTGCATTAACAGTACTTTTAACTTACAATAAAATTTCTAAGAAAGCAGTTAAAAGTGCAATGTTTTTTATTGTTTTTGCATTAATGGCACAAAGATTAACAGGGATAGTTTTTGCTGATAATGGCGGATGGAGTGAAGGCGGAAAATCTGTATCTACTTATGTTGGATCTGCAGGTTCTGTTGGTGTATTTATTACTAGTGCTGTATCAGGTCTTTTCTCTGTTGCGGGTGGTTTATTAGGAGTTACAATAGGTGCTTTAGGAGGAAATTTGGATGTAAAAGGCAACTGGAATTATGGATCTGGAATGGGTGCAGCTTTAGGGGAAGATGTTGCTTATGTTGGTATTGAAACTGTTGTAGGGATTAAAGATTTAACAGTAGATTTATTTACTGGTTGTCATTTAATCAAACAAACTAAAGAAAATATAGACAAAGAAATGACTGATTTTTTTGATAAAGGTTTCCAAATAAAAGAAGAAGTTTCTGAGTGGATAGATGAAAATGTTACAACAGAAGTAGTTTTAGATACAGCTGAGGGAATGATTAAGGATATAAATGGATTGGTATCTGGCGAATATGCTGCAGAGTGGATTAAAGATGAATTACAAGAATTTTATAACGATCCTGAAGCATATGTTAATAATGCTATAGAAATTATTGAAAAAGGCGGAACATTAACCGGTAAAGCATCAGTAGCAGTGGAGAATTTTTTAAATAAAATCAAAAATGATCCAAGAGCTGCATATGAAATTATTAAAGCTCTTTCACCAGCAGATAGTATAAAAAATATTATTGATCCTAATAAAGGTCTTGGAGAAAGAATGCTTAATGTTCCATTTGCTACAATGGATGTAGCAGAAATTTTAGTTGGATTTGGACTTGTTAATATTGCAACAGAAGTTGCTGAGCAAGGTGTAAAATTAGGTGTTAAAACAGTAATCAAAGAAGGTGTTGAAGAAATAGCTGAACGCGGAACAAAAGAAGTGGTAGAGGAAGTTGTTGAAAGAGGAACAAAAGAAGTAGTAGAGGAAGTAGCTGAAAGAGGAACAAAAGAAGCAGTAGAGGAAGTAGCTGAAAGAGGAACAAAAGAAGCAGTAGAGGAAGTAGGAGAAAGAGGTACAAAAGAAGCAGTAGAGGAAGTAGGAGAACGAGGTACAAAAGAGGTAGTAGAGGAAGTAGGAGAAAGAGGAACAAAAGAAGTTACAGAAGAAGTAGGAGAAAGAGGTACAAAAGAAGTCACTGAAGAAGTGGGAGAACGTGGAACGAAAGAAGTCACTGAAGAAGTAGGAGAAAGAGGTACAAAAGAAGCAGTGAGGAAGTAGGAGAACGAGGTACAAAAGAAGCTACTGAAGAAGTGGGAGAACGAGGTACAAAAGAAGCTACTGAAGAAACAGGTCAACGAGCTTCACAAGAAACTGCTGAAAATAGAGTTAAAAATGAGATAAAAGATATGGATGATTTACCACCGGGTAAGAAAGATGAATTAGTAAAAGCTCAAAGAGAATATGATGAAGCTTTGGGAAATGCGAAAGATAATACACAAAAAATGATTGATGATGTCAATGCTAAGAAGGGTATTAAAAAAGATGATGTAATTAATTCAAGAGGAAGTATTGATACAAGAGCTGCACAAGGGGAAAAAATAGCTGATGCAGGAAAAACTCCTGATATACCTAAAGATTTTGTAAAAGAATATAATAAAACATTGAAAGATGTACAAAGAGGTTCATATGACGATATGATTGATGATTTAAGTAAAAATGCTAAGTATAAAGATTCTGAATTAAGAATAAAAGAAATAAGAACACCAGGTAAAGGAAAAGTTGATGATTTAAAACAGGCAGATAATATTTATTACCCAAATGATAAAAGTCCTGATAACTGTCGAATTCCTGATAGTATTAATGCTGATAATGATTTCACTGTTCAGAAATTTAATGAAGCTACTGGACAATGGGAAGAAATTCCTCATAAAGATTTTGAAGATCTTTATTATCAAAAATATGCAGATAAAAGTGGTTTTACAACTGATAAGGCAAAAGATTTATATCCAGATGCGAATTGGGATAAAATGACACCAGATGAGCAGATAAGACAGTGGGGTCAAAGACAAGGTGAAATGCCAACAAGTGTTTCACATCAAGAAGCAATTCGTGAATTTAGTACTGAACGAACAGCTCAGTTAGCTGGTGAAGCACCAACTGCTAGAGTAGATGGAATTGATAAAATATTGTCTCCTAAAGAGCAAGTAGAAGCTGGTATTGGAGAATTACTTGATCCAACACAACTAAGTATGGCAGAAAATCATAAATTTGCAGAGCCATGGAGTCTTGGCAATGTTCATTCTCAATCAGAGGCATTAGAGCAACTTAATAAAGCTGGAGATTTATTAGGGAAACTTGAAAATGGTTATAGAGATATGGGTAAAGTAGTTCCAAAAATGTCCAAAGCTATGGAAGATGGACTTAAAGCAATTTCGAATAGAAATCTAGCACCTGCTTTACGAGAAGCAAAAATTCAACAACTAGGATTTAGAAATATGGAAGATTTTGCAACCAAAGTAACATCAAGATTCGAATTTCTTAAAATATATTAAAAAAAGGAGGTAATTATTTTGAAGAAAATAAAATTTTCGTTAATAATTATAGTGACATTTATAGTAATCTTTATGATATTAGGTTGTGCTAAAGAAAAACAAAATGAAAAAGAGGTTAATAATATTGAAATTGAAAAAAATCAAGAAATTGATGAAACTTCAAATGATATTGATGAAGTAGAGGTAGAAGATAATGTTGTTGATAATGAATCCGATAAAATAGTATATATTAAGGATAGTGCACTTGAACAATTAATACGAGAAACTATTAATAAAGAGACGGGAGATATTACAATTTCGGATATGCAAGAAATTTATAGGATAAATATCAATTATGAGGATTACCCTGTTTATGAACTTGACGGTTTAGAATATGCTTCAAATCTCGAAAATTTTTCATATCGATACGGAAAGTTAAAGGACATAAATTGTATAGCCAATAATGAAAAAATGAATTACTTTAGTATGTCATATTCAACAATTGAGGACACTAATATAATAGATTTTAAAACTCCAATGTTAGAATCGGTTAGTTTTATCGAATCAAATGTATCTGATTTTAATTTTTTAGCAGGTGTTTCTAGTATAAACAAACTTACTATTATGAGGACTTCATTAAATTCAATAGATTTTTTAGAGAATATGAATGATTTAGAGACTGTAAATCTAGCAAATAATAAAATAGATAATATTTTTGCTTTAGAAAATAAAAAAAGTTTATCAGAACTGAATTTACAAGGTAACTTAATTTCAGATATTACTCCTTTAGCATCATGTAATAATTTAAAAATTTTGACTTTATCTTATAATGTTTTTGAAGATATAGGTCCTTTATTTGAAATTGACAATTTAGCTTATGTTAAACTTTATGAAGAAATTGCAGCACCAAAAATAAATAAAAATGAAATTAAAAAACTTATTGATACAGGTGTTTCTGTAGAGTATCATGAATAAACATAATTATATTAAAAGTAAGCTACTAAATATATTGCATAGTAGCTTATTTTTTGTATGTTATACAAGGGGGTGTGGTTCACAAGATATGGCTATTTTAATATTCATCATCAAGTTCAAAATTTTTGATAATATTTCTCTTTGCATTTTTTCTATGTGAAGCATAAAGTTGTGTTGTAGTTACATTATCATGATCTAGTAGTGATTTTACATCATAAATTGAAAAACCGTGTTCAAGAAGCGATGTAGCAGCAGTAGCTCTTAATTTATGAGGACTATAACCATTTTCATATGAAGTTTCCATTCCAATAGCAGTATATTTTTTAATAAGTTTTCTAATTGCTCTAGTAGACATTCTTTGATTTTGTAATGATAAAAAAAGTGCTGTTTCAGCAGTGTTTGTATTTCTTTCCATATTAAGATATGTTTTAATTGATTTCTCAACTGATTTATTAATTGGCATATCAACGATTTTATCTCTTTTCCTATAAATTTTAAATGTTCCTCTTTTAAAACTAAATGAATCAACATTTAATTGTTGAAGTTCAGATAATCTAAGACCATATGTTACAAAAAGCATAATTATGGCTTTATCTCTATGCTTAGTTTTTTCCCAGTATTGTTTTTGCTTATCTGATAATCCTTCTCCATTTTCCACAGCTTTTAACATTTTAGCAACTTCATCTATTTCAAGTTTTTTAATTGCGTCTGGTTGCAATTTAGGAAGTTTAATGGGATTTAAACCTTCAGTAATATTATTTTCAATTTGTTCATTTCTATATAGAAATTTAAATAATACTGTTAAAGATGATCTTTTTCTTGAAAGAGTTCTATTATTGTTTTTCATAATATATTTAGAATTTTTTGTTTCAACAAAGTAACGAGTACAATATTCACCTAAAAAATAATTAATGTCCCTAGCTTTCATATTATTAAAAGTTTCTATTTTAATATTTTTAGTTTTTGTTTCATCAGTTAAATCTGTTTCATTAACTAAATATTCACAGAAAAATAAAATATCAGTTAAATATGCACGTCTTGAACTAATGGCCACTGAGCTTTTTAAATAAATAAAAAAATCGCGCATGAAAAAGGGTAGGCTATGTTGTATTTCTATTGATTTATCAATAATCTTATTTTGATTTTCGACAATATTGTCAGGCATATCTGTTTTATTATGAACTTTATAATCCATATAATCACTCCAAACGTATTTTCTTTCTTTAATTATATTTTATTTTAGGATTATTTTCAAGAGATATAGTAAATTCAAAAAATAAAAATCAAATTTAAGAAAACGATATTTTAATAAACTAATAAAACCCTTTAAAATAGGGCGTTTGTAAACAATTAAAATTTAATACATTTTTATAAAAAAATTGTAAAATAAAGCTTTACAAATGATAAAACTGTAGTATAATCATCTGAGTTAGAAAAAAATATAATTAAAAAAATAAAAAAGGAAGTGAAAAAATGATATATATATTAATATTATTAGCTAAAATAGTTGAAGTATCTTTAATGACAATAAGAACAGTTTTAATAACAAAAGGTGAAAGAAAAATAGGGGCTATAATTGGATTTTTTGAAGTAATGATTTGGATCTTCATTGCAAGTAATGTAATAAGTGATTTAGCAAACGATCCAATGAAAGCAGTTGCATATGCATTAGGCTTCTCATTAGGAAATTATTTTGGTTCAAGATTAGAAGAAAGAATAGGCTTAGGATTATCTGAAATAAAAGTAATTGTAAAAGAACACCATGGTAATGATTTAGTTGATAAACTTCGTAATGATGGATATGCAGTAACAGTAACAAAAGCTGAAGGTAAAACTACACCAAGACAAATTCTTTCATTGTTTGTAAAAAGAAAAAATGTTAAAAGAGTAGTAAATACGATTACTAACAGCCAAAAAAATGCAGTTATTACAACTACAGATATTAAACCTGTATATGGTGGATATGGAATAAGAAAATAATTTAAATATTACCAAAAAAATGTTATTATAATATAGTAGATAAAAAATATTAAGGAGAATAATATGTTTAATGCGACAAATGTTATGATAATAATTTTGTATATGTTAGCAAATGGACTTTTAGGCGTTTTTAAAATGTACAAGGATACAAATGAGAAAGATGTTAATGAATTATATGATAATAAAATAATTAGAAAATTATCGAAAATAAGTGGTTATTTAGTTATTATATTATTGATATTAATTTTAAAAATATTTGGGTTTTATGTAACTGGAACAATATTCATACTAGGATTTTTAGGACAGAAGTTGTATGGTATTATTGTACATTTCATAATTGTGATTCCTGTAAATGTTATAGTTTATAAAAAGAGAAGAAATAAGAATTAAATATAAAACAATTAAATCCAGCAAATTATTGTTGGATTTTTTATATTCTCAACTATACCGAAAATATACATTTAAAGAACAGTTAAATGAGATGAAAAAAAACGCATATATGCGCAAACAAAATAATTATTCGTATTACCCATCAACTATTTGCTGTATTTGCGTCTATATGCGCCTATATATGACTATTTAGTTTTTATTTCATTTATTATTTGAAATTTATATAATTTTAAAAATATTTGAATTATTGCTATAATAGTTGCTGCAATAATAAGAAATATATTTTTATTAATATAAAAATTAATCTCGTTAAAAATATTACTTCTATATACGATCATATTGAGAATAAAAAAACTAATTAAGATAAAAGATAATTTGCCTATAATATTTATTCCATTTTTTTTGTCTATTAAATTTTTTCTAATAGTAAATTTTAAAATTGGAAAAACACAAATTGTTAAAATAAAAATAGAAAAAACGATAAATCCGTTAAAAACAAATTCGTTTCTATTTTGAAATATTAATAATACTAAAT
>JAUCFZ010000266.1 GCA_030377915.1 Clostridiaceae bacterium HSG29 | reverse complement strand
GATGTATATGATATAAAAGTTATTAATAGTGATTTAAATGTTAAATTGCAAAAACCTATGAAGCTATGTTTCAATTTTTATGGATCTACAAAAGCTGGTATATATAAATTTGTAAATAAGCAATGGATGTATTTACAGACTGAATTTGATGATGGAGTAATTTACACAGAGATTCCAGCGGTTGACTTTAATGGTGGCAAGTTTGCTATATTAATCGATAATGATTATAGACCATTAAAGAATTCTATGCTTCATTGGGCATATGATGATTTTCAAGTATATTTAAAAAGAGGATATATTAAAAATGATTCTGAATTTAATCCAGATGCTTATATGACTAGAAAAGAATTTTCTAGAATGATTAGAAGAAATACTGATGGTATGATTGATTATTCATATTCTTCACCAATAGACTTTATTGATAAGGATTTATTCCTAGAATATGCAAATGATGTGAATTTCATGGTGTCAAAGGGCTATATGAATGGAGTTTCATCAAATGCATTTAATCCAAATGGATATATTACTTATAATCAAGTTGAAATAGTAATGAATAGAATAATGGATGAAGAATTCTCATGGGATGATATTTCTGATTTAATGCTTATTGAGAGATTTAATAAATCTAATGTTAATGAATATAAATCAAATTATATTAACAATGCTGAAGTGATTTATATGCTAAATCATGTATTGGGAAGTAAAGTTTTATTTGAAAAATAAGAAAAATACGGATACAATTTAATTGTATCCGTTATTATTTTTTTAAGGAGTGTTTATGGGAGTATTTGTATTTTTATTTGGTATTATTTTTGGAAGTTTTTTTAATGTAATTATTTATAGAATTCCTAATAAAATATCTATTTCTTTTCCGCCTTCAAATTGCCAAAGTTGCAATCATGAATTAAAACCAATTGATTTAGTACCGATATTAAGTTATGTGTTTTTGAGAGGAAAATGTAGATATTGTGGAGAGAAGATTTCAATTCAATATCCAATTATTGAGTTTATAACTGGATTAATTTTTTTGTTTTCATATATTATATTTGGATTGAATATTTATTTCATAAAATCAATTTTTTTAGGTTCTATAGTTTTAATAGTTGCAATGATTGATTTTAAACA
This sequence comes from Clostridiaceae bacterium HSG29, assembly GCA_030377915.1. Lineage (GTDB taxonomy): Bacteria > Bacillota > Clostridia > Peptostreptococcales > Acidaminobacteraceae > HSG29. The sequence goes on along the minus strand of JAUCFZ010000266.1, from coordinate 377 downwards.
TTATATTATACCTGATGGTATATCGTTATTTACTTTAATAACAGGAATTATTTTCAATATTATTATTAGAGATATATCTATAAAATCATTAATTTTTGCATTTTTATTAGGTGGAGGCTTATTATTTATTATTGCGATGTTTGGACCAATGGGTGGTGGAGATATTAAAATAATGGCTGGGTTTTCACTTTATTTAGGTTTTTCAAAAACTATTATGGCAATTTTTTTATCCTTTACATTAGGAGGTATTATTGGAATGCTTTTAATATTAACAAAAATTAAGAGTAGAAAAGATACTATTCCTTTTGGGCCATATTTAGGATTTGGTTCATTTATTTCATTTGGTTTAACCCATACAGATAAATACTTATTTTGGC
>JAUCFZ010000265.1 GCA_030377915.1 Clostridiaceae bacterium HSG29 | reverse complement strand
TGCCAGGCACCAACAAACTAACATATTGAACAGATAGATGGTGCTAAGCGCTATCATTTAGATATAAGTGTTAGGAAAGTAATTGTATAGTCATCATGTAATATCTTGATGACTATATAATAAAATTTTATTTTTATTATTAAGTTTTTAATTAGATATTAAAGATTTAGTAATATAAATAAGCTAGGAGGGAAAACATGAACTTTATTAAAAATAAAATATATAGAATAATTGATAATGAAAATGGTTTTTCATTGCCTATAGTTTTAATAGTTTTTATAGTTTTTTCCATTCTTTTCACATCAGCAATATTCGTAACTCAAGTAAACACGTCTCAAATAGATTCTCAAGAGGATAATTTAAGAGCTTATTATGTTGCAAGATCTGGTATTGATATGGCTTATGCAGCGCTAATGCAAGAGGACACTGGTGGTTATAATTTAAAAGTAGACAGACTAATTGATCAAGGTTTGAATAGTACTATTAATCATAATGATTTAAATGTTCCACAAGTTAATCCTATAGGAACTGTTGATATAACAGTTACTGTTTTAGCTGATGAAGTTGAGATTCATGCTGAATCACAAATGATAGATGATTCAGAAACCGATAGATTAACTTTTTATTTCAAAAAGGATAATTATAGTAAAAATAGATGGGAAAACAAATAACTAGGAGGCTTTCATATGAATAATAATAAAGGTCTTACATTAATAGAATTAATTGTTGCTATGGCCATAGCTTCTATTTTAATGGTAGTTGCTTATTCTATGCTTGGCGTAGGAATTGAATCTCATAAGATTGTAACTGAAGAATTTACTGAGCAATCTTCTGTTAGATATTCTATAGAAACTATTAATACAGCTCTTAGATTTTCATCAGTTGGTTTTGCTGTAACTGAAGAAGATTTTCAACCAGTATATAATGGTTCAGATGTTGATGGTTTAGTAAAACCATGGAGTTATATTGGACTTAGTCCTACCAAAGATGCTTTTGTTCATTATAAATGGAGAGATGATGGTTCGGATGATGGAATTTATGATGCTGATATTTTAGCAGAAGCTCCAGAAAATGTAGTATATGATATTACATTTGCAAGGGCAGATGAGATAGATGAAAATAATTTGTTGAAATATATTTTGAAGGGATTTAAAAATTCAAAAGAAACATTTTCAGTTCAAACAGAATTAGAAGCATTAAATGCACTGCAAATTATTGATTGGGGTGATTCAATTAATAGATCAGTTGCTTTTGCATATAGAACTGACGAAACTCCAGAGATTAGTGAGAGACCAGTCGCTGGTTTAGCAATGGTTATTGATGAATCAGGGAGTATGGATAGAGCGATGGATGGAGATTATACTTATACAAACTTAGATGGGAATAACCCACAAAGAGTGGCTTTATTGAAGGATACATTAAATAAAGATGATGGAGGATTATTTTCAATTTTAAAGGAATCTGAATCTTATGTATCATTAATCCCGTTTTCATATACTGCAA
>JAUCFZ010000264.1 GCA_030377915.1 Clostridiaceae bacterium HSG29 | reverse complement strand
TCTAATACATTATAATAATCATTTGTAGATGATGAATCAATATTAGAAAAAGGTTCATCAAGAATTAATAAATTTGGTTTTGAAATTATTGCTCTTGCAAGTAGAACTTTTTGAAGTTCTCCTCCTGATAATTCGTTAATATGTTTGTCTTTTAAGTTTTCTATATTTAATTTTTTCAAAGTAATATTAAGAGCTTTAATATCCTTTTTTGAATATGAATGGAGTAGTTTTATTTTCTTATTTAATATTCCAGATAGTATTACTGTTTTCACATCTATTGGAAATTTTTCTTCAAAACTATTTTTTTGAGGAACATATCCAATTTTTAAACTACTGTCTTTTATAATTTCGCCTTTTGAAGGTTCAATAAATCCAAGAATTGATTTTATTAGTGTTGTTTTCCCACCACCGTTTGGACCAATTATTGTAATAAAAGTTTTTTCTTTTATTTCAAAATTTACATTTTCTAAAGTGACAGTATCATCATATTTGACTTCAAGATTTTTAATGGTTAAAATTGTTTTCATTTATTCACCTACCATTGAATTAATTAAAAACTTAAGACTTTCTATATAGTTTTTACCTAACGGTTCTAGTTTAATAGTTTTAATATTAATTTCTGATGCTATTATTTTAGCTTGTTTTGAACTCATCTCAGCTTGATAATAGATTGATTTCAAATTATTTTCTTTTGCATATTTGATAACTTCATTTAATTTATCTATGCTTGCATTTTTACCTTCGACTTCAATTTCAATCATATTTAAGCCATAATCATCAGCAAAATATCCATAAGACGGATGGTATATAATGAAATCTTTATTATCAAAGGTAGTTACTTTTTCTTTAATAAAAGAATCAAGAATATTTAATTCAGAAATGTAATTTTTACTATTTGAAGAAAATATATCTTCATATTCTGGATATTGATTAATTAATTCTCTTTCCATTATTTTGACGATTTCAATTGCTCGCTTTGGCGATAACCAAATATGCGGATCTTTTGAAAGTTTATTATTATCAAAATATCGTGGTTGATAGATCGAATCAATTTCAGTTGCAATATCTACTATTTTTAGGTTTTCATATTCAGAAATAATAGGTAAAATATTTGCTTTTTCTGTTTCTACACCTATTGTAAAATATAAATCAGCATTTGAAAGTTCCTGCAATTGTTTTGGTGAGGGTTGGTGAGAAGAAGGCGAACTTCCAGATGGTATTAATGTAATGATATTAAATTCATCACCAACTATTTTTTCAATAAAATTTTCCTCTGGAACGATTGAAACCGCTATAGTATTTTTTTTATTTTCTATATTTTGTGTGTTTGAATTGCAACCTGTTATAAGTAAAACAGTAAGCAATAACAATATTATTTTTTTCATATTGAACTCCTTTACAATTGAGAATGATTATCAAAATATAGAATATCAGAAATAGTAAAATTCGTCAATAGCTTTTAACATGTTAAACTAGTAAGGAATGAACTTAATAAACTAGTATTAC
>JAUCFZ010000263.1 GCA_030377915.1 Clostridiaceae bacterium HSG29 | reverse complement strand
GCAGTTGTAGGTGGTTTACTAGGCGGTCCTATCACTGGCTTCATTGCCGGCTCAATAGCAGGCATGCACAGATTTTTAATTGACATTAATGGTTTTACAGCCATTAGCTGTGCTATCTCTACAACTCTTGAAGGTCTACTTGCAGGTTTTCTTTCAGCACGCTTTTACAATTCAAATGATAGAATTTCTTTTGCAATTGCAATTGGAATAGTTGCTGAAGTCATGCAAATGGTTGTAATTTTAATAGTTTCCAAACCTTTCTCCGATGCATTTGATTTAGTACTCATTATTGCACTTCCAATGATTTTTATGAATTCTGTAGGTATAGGAATATTTATAAATATTATTGAAAACATTAGAAAAATTGGTGATGTTGAAGGAGCTTTCAGATCCTACCAAACTCTTTTAATTGCAGATAAAGCACTTGGGCAATTAAGAAATGGCCTTGATTTAGATTCAGCAAACAATATTGCAACCACAATATATGAATCAACAGATTTTGATGCAGTATCAATAACAGACAAGAAAAAAATACTTGCTCATATAGGACTTGGATCCAAAAACAACTTACCTGGACAATTAATTAAAACTGAGCTCGTAAAAAAAATAATTGAATTTGAAGTAACAAAAACTATTAATATCTGTGATGATATTAATGATTCATATATCAATTCTAATTTAAAAAAAGTGTTAATTGTTCCGCTTGTTGTAAACGAGAAAATTATTGGTATACTTAAATTATATAAAGGAGTAAATTTAGCACCTACCGAAAGTGAATTAGCACTTGCAAAAGGACTAGGACAAATATTTTCAACGCAACTTGAATTATCTGAGTTAGAATATCAAAAAAATTTAAGAGTAAAAGCTGAACTTCATGCACTTCAAGCTCAAATAAATCCACATTTTTTATTTAATGCAATAAATACCATTGTTTCATTAACTAGAACAAATCAAGATGAAGCTAGAGAATTACTTATTTATTTAAGTGATTATTTCAGAAGAAATATGAATAATAGTAAAGATTTAATCACTCTTGAAGAAGAATTAAATCATGTAAATGCATATCTGAAAATTGAAAAAGCAAGATTTGATGATAAATTATCTGTAAATATTATTAACGAAATAAATGATACAGTTTTTGTGCCACCGCTAATAATACAACCAATTGTAGAAAATGCAATAAAACATGGTATTCTAAAGAAAATTGATGGTGGTGTTATTTCACTTAAAATATTTGAATCAAATAATTATATTACAATTATCATTTTAGATAATGGTGTTGGAATTAAAAATGAAAAGCTTATAGAAATAAGAAAATTCAATTCAGATTCAGTTGGCATAAACAATGTATATAGAAGATTAAAAACAATTTTTCATGAAGAATCTACATTTAAAATAGATAGTGAATTGCAAAACGGAACAATTGTTACTATTAAATTGCCAGTAATTAAAAAAATGATAGAAATAGGAGGATTAAATGATTAATTGTATTATTGTTGATGATGA
>JAUCFZ010000262.1 GCA_030377915.1 Clostridiaceae bacterium HSG29 | reverse complement strand
ATGAAAATAATGTTTATAACATTCAAAATGAATTAATAAGAGAGTATGGAGACACTTTAAATATTGATGTAGTTATAGGGTCTGTAAGAGATAAGGAAAGAATAAAAGAAATATTAAAAGAAAATAATATTAATATAATATTTCATGCTGCGGCACATAAGCATGTACCTTTAATGGAAAGAAGTCCTAAAGAAGCAATTAAGAATAATATATTTGGAACAAAAAATGTTGCAGAATGTGCAATAGAATATAATGTACCAAAATTTGTTATGATATCTACTGATAAAGCAGTTAATCCAACAAATGTTATGGGAGCAACAAAAAGAGTATGTGAAATGGTAATTCAATCATTAAATGATAAAGGGATAACAGATTTTGTTGCTGTTAGATTTGGTAATGTACTTGGAAGTAATGGAAGTGTAATACCACTATTTAAAGATCAAATAAAGAATGGTGGACCAGTAACGGTAACACATGAAGAGGTTACTAGATATTTTATGACTATTCCTGAAGCTTCAAAACTTGTTATACAAGCTGGAGCAATGGCTAATGGTGGAGAAATATTTATTTTAGATATGGGAGAACCAGTTAAAATAATTGATTTAGCAAAAGATCTTATTAAATTATCTGGATTAGAACCATATAAAGATATAGATATTAAAGTAGTAGGGTTAAGACCTGGAGAGAAATTATATGAGGAATTACTTTTAAATAAAAAAGATGATCTTAAAACTTCAAACAAAAAAATATTTATTGAAAAAACATCAGATTATAATAAAAATGAATTTGAAAGTAAATTAAATAAACTTAAATTAATGAATGAAAAAAATATTAGCGACATTGATATCTATAAAACTCTTGACGATATAATTGGTACTTTTGAATATGATGGGAAAACTAAGATTGATAATGCAATTTAAGATAAAATGGAAATAAACTTTAGCAATATTGCAATGTAAGGTTTCAATATTGACTTGATTTATATTTAAAGTATAATATAATTAATAAGTGAAAAAGAATAGAAGGTTAAGGTTATTTTGCTTACATCACAATAAAATAATGTTTAAAACATATAAAAAATAATTGAATAATTTTTTATGAAAGAATGGTGTATTAAAATGAAATTCAATAACAAGGGTTTTACTTTAATTGAACTTATTATAGTTATTACTATAATAGCTATTATTCAATTTGATTTTACGGATATTGCAAAAGAAAAAGTTTGTGATTATAATAGAAAGCAAATTCAAAGATATTATGAAGTGATGCTAATTGGAAAAAGTTTAGAATCTACAGAGGAACTATTTAATGAATTTTTAGAATTAAATGATATTAAATGTCCTAGTGGAGGAGTATTTACTTATTCAAATGGAGAAGTGAATTGTAGTGTCCATAATAAAGAGACGGATAATGAGGAAGTTCCGTTTTTGTAATAATAGATTTTAAATAATTAATTATTATTTAATGCAAAGATTATATAATAAATCCTTGCATTTTATTTTGAAAATATAATAGAATAA
>JAUCFZ010000261.1 GCA_030377915.1 Clostridiaceae bacterium HSG29 | reverse complement strand
TTCTTTTGGCAATATATAATACTCCGTTATACCACCTAATTTCTCTGTTTTTTTGTGTTGAAGTAAACTGAAATAATCATATAGTATATTTAATTCAATTTTTAATTTCGAATACTTTTCTTGAATATTTTCATCAATATATATTCTTTTTGAATATAATCGATTATGTTCAAATATAAATTCAGATAAATAATCATTTAAGTTCTTTATTATTAGGTAAATTTCCTGATCATCTTCATAATTTAATTCGACTTCTGAAAATCTTAAATTATATTCTAACATGCTTAAATTTTTATAAATATCTTCTGTTACTTCTAATAGTTTTTTAACATCTTCTATCGTTTCAACTTCATTAGAGTATGTAGTTTTCCTCAGAGAATCACAGAATGATGAATATATCATATATGTTGACTCAGTTAATTGATTTTTTTTATTAATAAATCCAATAATAGTCATTGAGTTAACAATTAAAACTATAACTAACAATATTAATATATATTTTTTATTAACTGGTCGATTTCTTTTTTTTATTAAATACATTACATAAATGATTCCAATTATAAATGCATAGTTTAAATATATTAGATACATTTTTATCACTCCTACTACAATCTTGTTATATGTTTTCCTATTAATTAAATAATAAAATAGTCTTTCTTTACTATTCCGTAAAAATCACAGTCTACAAAGTTTCCTTTATTATCTTTTTGATAATGCCGTAATTTTCCTTCATATTTCATTCCAGCTTTTTCCATTACTTTACCAGAAGCTATATTTATTGAATGAAAGAACGCTTGAATTCTTTCGTAACCAACTTCTTTAAATAAAAATTCAATTACTACTTTTAATGCTTCTGTAGTAATTCCTTTCCCCCAATATTGTTGACCTATGCAGTACCCCATCGTACAATATTCATGATTATCATCTTTATCAACCACACCTATTGTCCCAATAACTTCACTAACCTTTTTATCGAAAATTGCCCATGAATATATGTCTTCCTCTTTATAACTTTCAGTTATATAACCCAATACCTTTTTACTTATTTCTACACTTGAATGTGTTGGCCATGTTAAGTACTTAGTTACTAAATCATCGTTTGCCCAGTTATTATACATATCATCAGCATCATCAATAGTGAATTTTCTAAGTATAAGTCTTTCTGTTTCAATTTTCTTTGTCCCTTTATGATTTAGCATATTTATTTTTCCTCTCATACAATTGTGTTATATTTTTTATAACCTTTATATTCAAATCACTATAACCTATTCAACTTAATAATACTTTTTTCGAAAAGATTGCTATATATATAATTGCTATTATAAAAGTATGTACTCCACCTATATAGAAAACTCCTAAGAATGTTAAACCCCTCAATATTAATGTGAATAATAACACTTTAAAAAGTAATATTTTTTTTAAATCTTTATCCGAATTTTTAATTATATTAGCAAACAATCCTATTAAAGAACCCACTGTTACAAAAAACAATATCCTTTTGTATAATCCCCATATATCACTTACACT
>JAUCFZ010000260.1 GCA_030377915.1 Clostridiaceae bacterium HSG29 | reverse complement strand
ATGTGACTTTGACTTTTAAAGATGAAGGATGTGAAGTTTATTTTAATAAAGAATCATTAAAACATATTTTTTTCAATCTTATTTCTAATGCAAGCGATTCAATCGTTCAGAATGGAGAAATAATAATTTCATGTAAAAATTATGGTGAAAATGTTATTATTATAGTTGCTGATACTGGAAAAGGTATAAAAAAAGAAAATATTGATAAAGTATTTAAACCTTTTTTTACCACAAAATATCCGGAGAAAGGTACTGGGTTAGGATTAAATATTGTTTATAAGGAAATTAAGAGAAATGGTGGAGAAATAAAAGTTGAAAGCGAGTATCTTAAGGGTGCTAAGTTTATAATTACTTTACCTTGTAAAGGAGATAATAGTGAAGAATTGCGAATTTAAGATATTAATAGTTGATGATGAAAGTGAATTTAGAAAAGTATTATCTAAAATTTTAACAGCTAAATCTTATTTGGTTGATACTGCTGAAAATGCTAGTGAGGCATTAAAAAAAATACATGAAAAAAATTATGATTTAATTTTAACGGATTTAGTAATGAATGAAATGAATGGAATTGAACTTTTAAATAAAATTAAAGAATATAATAAATCTTTAGAGGTTATAATTGTAACTGGCTATGGATCAATTAGTAATGCTGTGGATGCGATGAAAAAAGGTGCGTTTTCATATTATATTAAAAGTAATTCTCCGGAAGAATTATTAGCTGATATTGGAAAAATCCAAGAATCAATTGAAGTGGAAAAACAATATTCAGGTGAGACTTTTACTGGCGGAAAATTCATGCTAGAAACAAAAAATAAAGTATTTAAAAAAATGTTAAAGATTGCAAAAAAAGCTTCAAAAAGTAGTGTAAATATTTTAATATTAGGAGAATCTGGTGTTGGAAAAGAAGTAATTGCTGAATACATTCATGAAAACAGTAAAAGATCAGATGAATTGTTTATACCGGTTAATTGTCACGCATATTCAAAAAATATTTTAGAATCAGAATTATTTGGACATGAAAGAGGGTCTTTTACAGGAGCTATTGGACAAAAACTTGGAAAATTTGAAATTGCAAATAAAGGAACTATTTTTCTAGATGAAATTGGTGAACTTTCAATGGATATGCAAGTGAAATTACTAAGAGTTATTGATACAAAAGTAATTGAAAGAGTAGGTGGAACAACAAGGATAAAGTTAGATTTTAGGTTAATTTCTGCTACAAATAGAGATTTATTGAATTCTGATAGTGATTTATTTAGATCGGATTTATTTTATCGTATAAGTACAATTATTTTAAAGGTTCCTTCATTAAGAGAAAGAAGATGTGATTTACCTAAGCTGATAGATTTTTTTATTGGAAAATCATCAAAGGAATTAGGAATTGAAATAAAAAAAGTTGATAAAAATGTTATTGACTATTTATTTGATTATGATTTTCCTGGTAATATTAGAGAATTAAAAAATATTATTGAAAGATTAGTAGTATTATCTGAAGATGGGATAATTAATAAGGATACTCTTTTTGTTG
>JAUCFZ010000259.1 GCA_030377915.1 Clostridiaceae bacterium HSG29 | reverse complement strand
CTTTATGGGCATTATTTAAATCTGATAGTTTAAGATTTAAAAATATAAATTTAAATAATAAAGAACTTAATGATGAAAGAATGAAAATTATTAATTACTATGTAGATGATTTTATGGAAAGGAGAAATTATGAAAGTAATTGAAAAATTTGAATTTGGTAAAGGGTTAAGACTTTCTGAAAGAGAAATACCTGAAATAGGTCCTGGTGAAATACTTGTAAAAGTTATGGCTGCTTCAATATGTGGTACTGACTATCATATTTATAGTTGGGATAAATGGTCTCAGAATAGGATTAAACCACCTTTAGTTGCTGGGCATGAATTTGCTGGGGAAGTTGTTAAAGTTTATGACGATGTTAAACGAATTAAAGTAGGAGATCATGTATCTTCAGAAACACATATAGTATGTGGAGTTTGCGAATTTTGTAGAACGGGAAGAGCGCATATTTGCCAGAATACAAAAATTCTTGGTGTTGATATTGATGGAGCTTTTGCTGAGTATGTAAAAATTCCAGCTGCAAATGCAATAATAAATGATAAGGATGTTGAACCAGAGTATTTGAGTATTCAAGAACCACTTGGGAATGCTATTCATACTGTTTTATCAGGTGATATAATTGGTAAATCAATAGCTGTTGTAGGTTGTGGACCTATTGGATTATTAGCAATAAATGTAGCGAAAGCAACGGGAGCAAGTAAGATTATTGCAATAGAAGTTAATGATTATAGATTAAATTTAGCAAAAGAGTTAGGCGCTAATGTTTTAATTAATCCATTAAATGAGAATGTAATTGAAAGAGTGCTAGAAGAAACTAATGGACTTGGCGTTGATGTAGTAACTGAAATGTCTGGAAATAAAAATGCGATAGAAAGTGCTTTTAAATATCTAAAGCTTGGTGGAAGAATGTCAATGCTTGGCATTCCAAATGAAAATGTTAGTATTAATGTTGCTAATGATATAGTATTTAAAGGTATTACAATTAAAGGTATTGTTGGAAGAGAAATGTATAAAACATGGAATCAAGTTAATGGTCTAATTGCATCTGGCAATTTAGATTTAAATAAAATTATTACTCATCGATTTAGTTTTGATGAATTTGAAAAAGGTATGGAGTTAATGGGAAAGGGTATTTGCGGGAAAGTAGTATTATATCCTAATAACTAAGGGGGAAAAATGAATAACGTACATGAATTAAATTATTTAAAAGAGGAAATTGATGTTTTAAAAAGTGCTGGAACTTTTAGAGAACTTGCAACATTGCAAGGAGCAAATGGACCTGTTGTAATGCTAGATGGAAAAGAAGTAATCAATATGTCTTCAAACAATTATCTTGGACTTGCAACTAATGAAGAAATGAAAAAAGCTGCAATTGAAGCAGTAGAGAAATATGGTGTTGGTTCAGGTGCTGTAAGAACAATTATTGGTAATATGGATATTCATGAAAAGTTAGAAGAGAAATTAGCTGAGTTTAAACGTGAAGAAGCTGTAATGGTATTCCAATCAGGTTTTAATTGTAATGCTGGAGCTA
>JAUCFZ010000034.1 GCA_030377915.1 Clostridiaceae bacterium HSG29 | reverse complement strand
TAATATTGTAAAGATAAGAGTATTATATGCACGAGAAGAAAATATATGATAAAATGTAATAAGTTGATTGGAGGTAAAATGATAAAATATTTAATTCAAGGATTTCTTATAGGCATGGCATATGTAGCGCCTATTGGAATGCAAAATATTTATGTAATAAATAATGCTATTGGTAATAGTAGAACAAAAGCTTATATGGTTGCATTAATTACTATTTTTTTTGATATTTCTCTCGCACTTGCATGTTTTTTTGGAATGGGAGCAATAATGGAAAAATTTCAATTTCTAAAATTAGGAATTTTACTATTTGGTGGTATGGCAGTAATATACATTGGTGTTCAGTTAATTAAAAGTATCCCTGATGTAGCAAATGAAGTAGATATTAATAAAAGTTTAGCCCAAGTAATTTTTGGATGTTTTTTAGTAACATGGGCAAATCCGCAAGCTTTGATTGATGGTTCGTTATTACTAGGGGGATTTAGAGCAGGATTAGCACCAGAATTTTCAAAAATATTTATATTAGGTGTTTGTTTAGCATCTTCAACATGGTTTTTAGGAATTACTACCGTTGCATCTGTATTTAAAAATAATATAAATAATAATGCTATACGAGTAATAAATGTAGTTTGTGGATCGGTATTAGTGTATTATGGATTTAAACTTGGTTATAGTTTTTATATTGCGGTAGCATAATAGGGGGGAATATGAGATTAGCAACAATTAAAGTGAATTCAAATGAGGAATGTTGTATGGTTATTGATGAAAAATGCTTATTAATTTCAGATTTAAATGAATGTATGAATAAAGGTTTTAGAACTGATTTTTTAGAAATGATTGAAAATGATGAAATTGATAGCTTAAATGAATATTATAAAAATCTGAATAATGAGGAATTAAAATTATTTTCTGATAAGTTTTTGGATATTAAAAATGTTAAATTTGCTCCTTTATATAGAAAACCAAATAAAATATGGGGTATAGGACTTAATTATAAAAATCATGCTGCAGATTTAAAAGAAGTTTCGCCTTCTGAAGAACCAGCTAGTTTTATGAAACCTAATACAGCTATTATAGGTTTTAATGATAATATTGAAATACCTATTCAATCAAATAAAACAACTGGTGAAGCTGAATTAGGCGTTATTATTGGTAAGAAATGTAAAGATATAGAAATGGATGATTGGTTAAGTGTTGTTGCAGGTTATACTACAATTATTGATATGACAGCAGAAGATATTTTAAGAAAAAATCCAAGATTTTTAACTAGAAGTAAAAGCTTTGATACTTTCTTTAGTTTCGGACCTGTTTTTATAACACCTGATGAAATTGAAGATGTTTTAAAACTTGAAGTATCAACAGTGATAAATAATGAAATTTATGCAAAAAATGTTGTTTCAAATATGACTTTTACACCAGATTATTTAGTTTCATTTCATTCAAAAGTAATGACATTGCTTCCGGGAGATATTATTTCAACTGGAACTCCAAGAGCTGTTCATATTAACGATGGTGATGTAGTTGAATGTAGAATTACAGGATTTAGATCTTTAATTAATTCCGTTGTAGATAAAAAAATATTATAGATTGTGTGGTAAATAAATATGTCGTTATTAAGTATAGTTTTTATTTGTTTAGCTGGATTTTTTGGTGCAGTTGTAGATGCAATTGTTGGTGGCGGAGGACTTATTACTATGCCAGCGTTATTAGCAGTTGGGTTTCCTATTCATTTAGCACTTGGTACAAACAAATTTGCAGCAGTAATGGGCACTTTTTCTAGTTCATACCATTATTATAAAAGCGGGAATGTAAATTTTAAACTTTTAAAATACCTATTACCTTTTTCAGCGATTGGTTCTGCATTAGGGGTTTTATCAGTATTGGCTCTTAGTCCAGATTTTTTGCGTGTATTAATTATTTTTTTAGTGCTTATTATTGGTACATATACTTTTATAAAAAAAGATTTGGGAATGGTAGATAGGTTTGATGGGATTACAAAAAAGAAAATTAGAAAAGGAACTTTCCTTGCGTTTCCATTGGGATTTTATGATGGTTTTTTTGGACCGGGGACAGGAGCTTTTATTATATTTGGTTTAGTTTCAATATTTGGGTTTGATTTTAAAAAAGCATCTGCAAATGCAAAGCTTATGAATTTAACAAGTAATTTAATGGCTTTTTTATTGTTTCTAACTCATGGGAAAATTATGTTTGAAGTAGCAATACCAATGGCTATATGTATGGCGATTGGAGGTAAAGTTGGATCTCAACTTGCTATTAAAAAAGGCGCAACTTTTATAAAACCTGTATTTATCGTAGTGTCATTTGCATTAGTTATTAAAATGATATTTGATTTAATTTAAGATAAAGTAATTATAAAAAAATACACTGTATGATTTACAGTGTATTTTTATTATAAGGTTTTTTATCTAATTTCATTTTAATTGTTTTTTCAATTGATTTAAGTGTTTCTTCGTCTCTTGGCGTAGCAAACGTAATAGCTATTCCGTCTTTTCCCATTCTACCTGTCCGACCTATTCTATGGATGTAAATTTCAGGGGTTTCGGGCATATCAAAGTTATAAATATGGGTAATTCCATTAACATCAATTCCTCTTGAAGCAACATCAGTAGCAATTAAATATTGAAGCTTTGCACTTTTAAAAGATTTCATTATTCTTTGTCTTACATTTTGCTTTACATCGCTATGAAGAACAGCACAATTATATTTTTTTATGCTCATAGCTTCGTATAAATCATTTGCTCGTCTTTTAGTTCTACAAAAAATTATTGCAAGAAATGGATTTGAATTTTCAAGTTCATTAAGAAGTGCTTCTTGTTTCCATCTATCGGATGATGTAATTATTTTTTGATTGATTTCATTTAATATTATATTTTCTTTTTTTGCGATTACTTCTTTTGGATTTTTCATAATTCTATAAGCTAATTTTTTAACTTTTGAATTTAATGTTGCTGAAAAACACAATATTTGCTTGTTTTTATTTGTTTTATTAAGAATTACATCAATTTCATTTTTAAATCCAATTAGTAACATTTGATCTGCTTCATCGAGGACCAGTGTTTTTAAATGAGTTAAGTCAATAGTTTCTCTGTTTAAATGATCAATTAATCTTCCAGGTGTTGCAATAATCAAATCAATTTTATTATTTAATTTTCTTAATTGAGAACCGATATCTTGTCCGCCGTAAATTGATAAAACGTTGATATTAAGATTTTCACTAAAGGAATATATATTATAAAAATTTGAAAAAATGTTAAAATTGATGCATGAATTGGCTTATTAATAGCATTTAAAATTGAAGTATTTGTTAAAAATATACCATGTAATCCATAACCTAATGGAACAATCATTAAATATAAAACAATTATATTTACAATTTCAGTTTCACTTGTAAATATAAATGCAACATATTTTGAAAATAAAATCATAATAAAATATGTAAAAACACCAAGTGAAAGTGAAATCTTTTCACAAAATTTCATGCTTTCAATTACTCTATTTCTTTTACCAGCTCCATAATTTTGTCCAACAAAAGGTATGATAATTGCAGCCATTGCTCTAACAATCATAAGTAAGAAAAACTCAATTCTTGTTGCTATTCCATAACCTGCAACAGCAAAAAGTCCATATGTAGATACTATATTTGTAACAATACCATTTGCTAATGGAAGAATCATTCTTGTTATCATAGAAGGAATTCCAATATATAATATCTCTTTCCAAGCATTTATAATTTTTGAAACTTTTTTTAATTTAATTGTTATTATTCTATCTCTTTTAATAAGAATATAAAGAGCAAATAAAAAAGAAATCATTCTTGCTAAAACAGTTGCAATTGCTGCTCCTGCTATCCCCATTTTGGGAAACGGTCCTATTCCAAAAATTAAAAACGGATCTAAAATAAGATTTGTTGTAGCTGAAACTAACATAATCAAAGCAGGTGTTTTAGTATCACCAAGTGCTCTAATAATATTATTGCCAACTATTGGTACTACAACAAAACTTGAACCCAAATACCAAATCTTCATATATTTTTGTATATATATCATAGTATCAGTCGAAGCGCCTAATAATTTAAAAACAGGCTCAATCGTATTTAATCCAATTATCATACAAATAAAAACAACTAAAACTGCAAGCAATAAACTGTCAGTTGAAAGTTCTTTAACTTTTTTTTCGTCGCCTTCACCTACTGCTCTGGAAATTACAGAAGCAGTTCCAAGGCCTAATCCAAGTGCAATATTATTAACAATCAGCACTACTGGAAAAGTAAAAGTTAAAGCTGCAGTTTGGTTAACTCCTAATCTTGTTATATAAAATGTATCGACTAAATTAAAAACAACAAACCCCATCATACCGATTATCATTGGTAAAGTTAATTTAATTATTAAATTGCCTACATTTCCTTCAGTTAATATAGCTTTGTTATTTTTCATATAGTCCCTTCAGTTAATTCAACAATTCATTATCTCTTATAGAAAATATTAAAATCGGTCCCATAAACGGTAAAACAATTGATAATACTATGTATAATGTAGCATTATCAGGAATATATAATTTATATAGTTTATGAAGTGCAAAACAGTAAATTATAAATGTCAAAAGTGGATATAACGAACCAATAACTGGAATTTTAACAATTATTGGACTAATTGCTAACATAACAGGTAATACTATCGGAAGTTCTGGTATTTCATAACCAAAAATCTCTAAATCTTCTATTAAAAGACCTAAAATATAGACTTGAAGCACAGGAATAAATGCAATCCAAGAATTTTCAATTCCTCTATTATCAGCAAGTTTTTTAAGACCAAATGCCGATAATAAATATAAAACAATGCTTAATAACCCTATAACAGTAAAAATCGCAAAACCCAAAAGTGCAAATAAATAACTCATAAATTCCCTCCTTATAAAACCAAATTAATTATATAATATATTTTACATTTTTTCAATGTCATTAGACTTGTACCCTTTAATGATTAATTAAAACACTTCAAATATTTTAACAAAAAAATGACACCCTTAGATGTCATTTATCACTAACTATAATTTCGCGATATCCATTCTATAATACATATCTTTAAATTTAATTTTTTTTATTTTTTCATAAGAATTTTTTCTAGCATCTTTTACATGTTCTCCAAAAGATACAATAGATAAAACTCTTCCACCATTTGTGAGAATGCTATCGTTTTCATATTTTGTTCCTGCATGAAATACCATATCTATATTTTCAAGACCATTTATTTCATATCCTTTTTCATAGTTTTCAGGATATCCTCCCGATGCTAAAACAACACAAACAGCTTTTTCTTTTTTCCATTTCAATTCAATTTCATTTAATCGTTTTTGATTCATTTTCTCAAAAACATCATAAAGATCGTTTTCAAGTCTTGGCAAAATTACTTGTGTCTCAGGATCTCCAAATCTAACATTGAATTCAAGCACATTAATTTCATTATTTTTTATCATTAATCCGACAAATATTATACCTCTAAAATCCATTTTTTCTTCTTTAATACCTTTAACAAATGGTTCAAGAACTTCTTTTTCTACTTTTAAAATAAGTTCGTCATTAAAAAGTACGCTTGGTGAATATGTGCCCATTCCACCTGTATTAAGTCCTTTATCATTATCTAATGCTCTTTTATAGTCTTGTGCTGAATCCATTGGTAAAATTGTATCTCCATCAACAAAACATAATATTGAAGCTTCAATACCTTCAAGAAATTCCTCAAATATTATTTTGTTTCCTGCATCTCCAAATTTTTTATTGTTCATAAGCTCATTTAGAGCTTCAAGCGCTTCTTTTTCACTTTCCGGTATCAAAACACCTTTCCCGCCTGCAAGTCCGTCAGCTTTAATTACCATAGGATATCCATAGATGCCTAAATCATTTTTAGCTTCATTAAATTCATTATATTCTTTGTATTTTGCAGTTTTAATATTATGTTTAATCATAAATTCTTTAGCAAACGCTTTTGAACCTTCAAGTTTAGAACCCAATTTATCAGGCCCAATTATATTTAAATTATTTTCTCTAAATAAATCAGTTATTCCCATAACTAATGGTATTTCAGGTCCTACTATTGTCATATCAATTTTATTATTTTTTGCAAATTCCATAAGTTTATTTATTTCATCAACATTAATATCAACATTGACACCAATTTCTTTTGTACCAGCATTTCCAGGTGCAATGAAAATTTTACTAACTCTCTCAGATTTATTCATTTTCCAAGCTATAGTATGTTCTCTTGCTCCAGCTCCTATAATAAGTACCTTCATTTTGTCCTCCTAGTGAGAAAAATGTCTCATATTAGTAAATACCATTGCTATTCCGTATTCATTTGCTTTTTCAATTACTTCGTTATCTCTAATTGAGCCACCTGGTTGAATAATAGCCGTAATACCTGCTTTAAAAGCTTCTTCAATTGAATCTGCAAATGGGAAAAATGCGTCTGATGCTATAACAGAACCTTTTAGTGAAGTACTCGATTGATTAATTGCATTTTGAGATGCCCATATTCTATTTACCTGTCCTGGCCCAACTCCTTGTGTAGCATTATTTTTAGCAACTACTATACCATTTGATTTAATACTTTTTACTACTTTCCATGCAAATTTCATATCTATCATTTCTTGTTTTGTAGGTATTCTATTTGTAACTACTTTTAAGTCATTATATAATTCTCTATCTATTTCTTGAACTAAAATTCCTCCATGAACTTTTTTCATATCAAGTTTATCTTCAGTTGGTTTTTCCATAATATCTTTTAATTCAAGAAGTCTTATATTTTTCTTTTGCTTAAGTATTTCAAGTGCTTTTTCTGAAAAACTTGGCGCAATAACTATTTCAATAAAAATCTTATTAATATCATTTGCAATTCTTTCATCAATTTCTCTATTTGCAGCAACAATACCACCAAAAATACTAATTGGATCTGCTTCATATGCCTTTTTATACGCTAAATAAATATCACTATTAGTTGCAACACCACATGGATTTGCATGTTTTAACCCTACAACAGTAGGTTCTTCAAATTCCTTTAATGCTCTTAAAGCAGCATTTGTATCATTAATATTGTTAAAAGAGAGTTCTTTGCCATGAAGTTTAACAGCATTTACAAGGCTTCCTTTTAAATCTGACACTTCTTTGTAAAAGCATGCTTTTTGATGAGGATTTTCACCATATCTTAAATCCATTGCTTTTTCATAAGTAACAGTAAATTTTTCAGGTAAAACATCTGGACTTTTTTTATTTCTTAAATAATTAAAAATTAAAGCATCATAACTTGATGTATGTTCAAAAACTTTAGTTGCAAGATCAAATTTGAAATCTTCGCTTTTAGTTTCATTTGATAAATCTTTAATAACTTTTTCATAATCTTTTGGATCAACAACTGTATATACATCATTAAAGTTTTTAGCAGCCGATCTTAGCATAGTTGGTCCGCCTATATCTATATTTTCTATTACTTCTTCAAAAGAAACTCCATCTTTTAAAATTGTTTCTTTAAAAGGATAAAGATTTACAACAACTAAATCTATTGTATCAACATCTAAATCTTTTAATTGATTCATATGTTCTACTGAATCCCTTTTTGCTAAAATTCCTGCATGAACCATTGGATGAAGAGTTTTTACTCTTCCATCAAGACATTCTGGAAAATTCGTTATTTCTGAAATGCCTGTTACTTTTATATCATTTTCTTCAAGAAGTTTTTTAGTACCTCCAGTTGAAACTATCTCCACATTAAGTTTTTCAAGATTTTTTGCAAATTCAACTACCCCTGTTTTATCAAATACGCTAATTAATGCTCTCAAAGTCACTTTCCCCTTTCGAAATCTTTTCAACTGCCTTTACTAAAATTCTATGTTCAATTTCAAGAATTTTTATAGATAGACTTTTATAATCATCTGATTTTTTTACTTCAATTTTCTCTTGTATCAAAATTTTTCCAGTATCCACACCTTCATCAACGAAATGTACAGTAGCTCCACTATATTTTTCATTATTTTCTATTACAGCTTTATGCACTTTTTCACCATAATAACCTTTACCAGAATATTTAGGAATTAACGAAGGATGTATATTTATAATTTTTTTATCATATTTTTCAATTATATCTTTTGATAAAATTTTTAAATAACCCGCTAGTATAACAAGATCTATTAAATTCTCATCAAGTAATCTTAAAATTTTTTCATTTCTATTTTCACTATCAATAAAAAAAGCAGGAATATTATGATTTTTTGCTCTTGTCATTCCATAAGCATTATTAACATTTGAAATAACTAGTTTAATCTCTCCATTTATAACACCATTTTCTACATTATCTATTACTGATTGTAAGTTAGTGCCACCTCCGGATATTAAAACTGCTATTCTTAATCCCATAATTCAACTCCAAAATCACCTTTAACAACTTTTCCTATTTTCTTTGCATCTTTTAATTCGTTTTTAATAATATCAAAATCATTTTCTTTTATTACTAAAATCATACCAATTCCCATATTGAAAGTAGTAAACATTTCTTTTGTTTCAACATTTCCTTTTTCCTCAATATACTTAAAAACATTTGGTATTTCCCATGAATTTTTTTCTATTGAAACACTCAATCCATCAGGTAATACTCTCGGAATGTTTTCATAAAATCCACCGCCTGTTACATGGACCATTCCTTTTATTTCCAATTTATCATTTATTTTTAAAAAGTCATTTACATAAATTTTTGTAGGTTTTAACAGTTCTTCACCTAAAGTAGAATTAAATTCATCTACAAAATCATTTGTTTCCATCTTTAATTTCTCAAAGAAAACTTTTCTAACTAATGAATATCCATTTGAATGAATTCCGTTTGATGGAAGACCAACTAAAATATCGCCTTCATTTATATTATCACCTGTAATAAGTTTTTCTTTTTCAACTATTCCAACTGTAAAACCTGCTAAATCATATTCTTCTGATTGATAAAAATCAGGCATTTCAGCTGTTTCTCCACCAAGTAAAGGTGTTCCAGCTTGAACACAACCATCTGCTATTCCACTTACTATATCTTCAATATTTTCAGGAGATACTATACCTGTCGCAATATAATCTAAAAAGAAAAGAGGTTTTGCACCTTGACAAATAATATCGTTAACACACATCGCAACTAAATCAATTCCAACAGTATTATGCTTATCACATAAAAAAGCTACTTTTAGTTTTGTTCCAACGCCATCAGTTCCCGAAACAAGAACTGGTTCTTTATAACCAGTTCCTAATTCAAACAATCCGCCAAAACTACCCAAGCCACCAAGCACATTTTTATTATAAGTCCTTTTTACTTGTTTTTTTATTCTATCAACAGCTTCATTTGCATTTTCGATATTTACACCAGCCGAAGCATAAGTTAATTTTTCTTCCATTTTGTCACCTATCTTTTCTCAAATACAAACTTATGTCCCATTTTAGGAACTTCCATTGGATACTTTCCATTAAAACATGCTGCACATAAATTTTCTTTTCCCATTCCTATAGATTCAATAAGTCCTTCGATACTTATATAAGCTAAACTATCCGCTCCAATTTCTTTGCAAATTTCTTCAGTTGTCATCATTGCACCAATTAAATTCTTTTTAGAAGGAGTATCAATCCCAAAATAACACGAATGTTTTACAGGTGGCGAAGAAATTCTAAAATGAACTTCTTTAGCTCCAGCTTCTCTTAAATTATTAATTATTCTTTTTGAAGTTGTACCTCTAACAATTGAATCATCAATTAATATTATTCTTTTACCTTTAATATTTTCGCGAGCAATATTAAGTTTAAGCCTTACTGCTAGTTCTCTTGATTTTTGATCTGGTGTAATAAAAGTTCTTCCCATATATTTGTTTTTAATAAGTGCGATATCATATGGAATTCCAGAAGCTTGCGAAAATCCAACTGCTGCAGGAATTCCAGAATCTGGTACTGCCGCAACCATATCAGCTTCTACAAAAGACTCTTTTGCAAGAATTTTCCCTGCATTAACACGCGCATTATAAACATTCACACCATCAATATTACTATCTGGTCGTGCAAAATAAACATATTCAAATGAACAAAGTGCTTTCTCAGCTTCTTTATATTTAATTGATTCTATACCATTATCATCAATAATTACAATTTCTCCTGGTTCAACATCTCTAACAAATTCAGCACCTACAACATCAAAATTACATGTTTCAGAAGATAAAATATAATCATCATTTAATTTACCAATTGATAACGGTCTAATTCCATTTGGATCTCTTACACCAATTAATTTATCATTATATATAATTACTAATGCAAATGAGCCTTTTAACATTTCAAAACTTTTTATTAAAGAATCTTTAATTCCATATTTATAATTTCTTGCAATTAAATTTGCTATTACTTCACTATCTATAGATGTTTGAAAAATCGAACCTTGATCTTCAAGATCATCTCTAATTTTAGTAGCATTTACAAGGTTTCCATTATGTGCTAAAGCAATTTTACCACCTTTATAATGTACAACTAAAGGTTGAGCATTCGTAACAAAACTTTCACCTGTTGTAGAATATCTTACATGGCCAATCGAAATTTCGCCTTCTAAAGAATTAAGAATTTCTTCATTAAAGACTTCTTTTACAAGGCCCATTTCCTTATAATATCTTATTTCTCCATTATCTTTAACTGCAATTCCAGCACTTTCTTGCCCTCTATGCTGCAATGATATAAGACCATAATATGTTAATCTTGAAATTTCTTTTCTATTCTTTGAAAAAACTCCAACGACCCCACATTCATCTTTTAATTTATCATCATGCATATTATTTCTCCAATCTTGATAATACTTCAATATATGTTTCTTCAACATCACCAAGATCTCTTCTAAATCTATCTTTATCAAGTTTTCTATCTGTTTTAGCATCCCATAATCTTGCAGTATCAGGTGAAATTTCATCAGCTAAAATTACTTTTCCTTCAAATCTTCCAAATTCAAGCTTAAAATCAATAAGTTTCATTTCTCTATCTCCAAAATATTTAATAAGTATTTCATTAATTTTTAAACTATATTCTCTTATTACTGCTAATTCTTCTTCTTTTGCTAAATCAAGTGCATAAATATGGTCTTCATTAATCATTGGATCACCAAGTTCATCTTTTTTATAACAAAACTCGATAATTGTTTTATTCATTTTCGTTCCTTCTTCAAGACCAAGTCTTTTCGCTAAAGAACCAGCCGCAACATTTCTAATAATAACTTCTAAAGGAATTATTGTAACAGCTTTTACAAGTTGTTCTCTATCATTTAACATTTTCTCAAAATGAGTAGGAATTCCATTTTCTTCTAAAAGAGCAAATAAAAGCGAAGTCATTTTATTGTTAATAATTCCTTTATTAACAATAGTACCTTTTTTTACACCATTAAAAGCAGTTGCATCATCTTTATAAGTAATAACATATTTACCTTCAACATCTGTCTTATATACTTTCTTAGCTTTTCCCTCATATAACATTTCTCTTTTTTCCATTTTAGATCTCCTCTCTAATCATCATTTGTAATTTCTCATTTTTTTCATTAACTTCATTTTTCATTTTTTCTTTATACTCTTTAAATTTTTCTTTTAATTTTGCATCTTTTAATGATAAAATTTGTACCGCTAGCAAACCTGCATTTTTAGCTCCATTAATAGCTACAGTAGCTACAGGAATTCCACTTGGCATTTGAACTATACTTAATAAGGAATCAAGTCCATCCATAGTAGATGATTTAATTGGAAGACCTATTACAGGTAATATTGTAACTGCAGCAATAACTCCTGGTAAATGAGCAGCTTTTCCAGCAGCACCAATTATCAAATCATATCCATTATCGTTCGCATTTTTAGCAAATTCAATTGTATCATCAGGTGTTCTATGAGCCGACATTACATTTGCAGTAAACTCAATATCAAATTCCTTTAAAACTAAAAGCGTATCTTTAACAACCTTGTAATCAGAATCACTTCCCATTATTACAGCAACTTTCATATATCCCTCCAGTTATCTTTTCCTCAATAATATCATCAGAAAATTGAGTAGTCAATAAATATTACGAATGTTTAATTGTTATTCGTAAATATCGTTTGTGTTTATTTATGTGTGAAATATTTAATTCCACTTTCAAATATTTTCATATCTTTTTTGTCATATATATTTACAAGAACATTATTATTAATTCTCTCAACATGACCCATTTTACCAAATACTCTTCCATTTTCACTTACGATTCCTTCAACCGCTTCAATTGATCCATTTGGATTGAATTTTCCGTTGAAAGTTGGATTTCCATCAAAATCCACATAACGAGTTACAATTTGACCTTTTTCAATAAGTTCATTTACAACTTCTTCATTAGCATAAAATCTTCCTTCTCCATGACTCATTGGAGTATCATAAAAATCATCAAAGTTTGCTTCTTTTAACCACGGTGATTTATTTGAAACCATTTTAATTTTTGAAATATTAGAAACATGTCGACCTAACTTATTAAATGTAAGTGTAGGTGAATTTTCATCAAGACTTCTAATTTCTCCATAAGGAAGTAATCCTAGTTTAATAAGAGCTTGAAAACCATTACAAATTCCTATTATTAAACCATCTCTTTCATTAAGTAAATTTTCAATTGCATTTTTAATTTTTTCATTTCTGAATACAGATGCAATAAATTTACCCGAACCCTCAGGTTCATCACCAGCAGAGAATCCTCCAGGAATAGCAATTATTTGAGATTCGTTAATTGCATTTACCATTTCATTTATTGAATTTTCAATATCCTCATTATTTTGATTTTTAAATACTACTATTTTACCTATGCCACCAACTCGTTCAAATGCTTTCTTAGTGTCATATTCGCAATTTGTTCCCGGGAATGCCGGAATGAAAACTTTTGGTTTTTCTACAATTTCTTTTGAGTAATTTCTACTTTCTTCTTCATATTTAAAATCAGTAATTTTTCCTGTTTCTTCTTCATATCTAGGGAATATTTCATCAAGTTGCTTTTCCCATATATTTTCAATTTCATTTAAATCAATAATTTCATTTTCTTTCTTTATCTCATATTTTTTTGTAGTTTTTCCTATAAAATCAAATAATTTATCTGTAATTTCATTTTCAGTTTCAAATACTATTGATCCATACTGTAAATTGAATATTTCTTCATTACTAATCTTTCCATCAAATTCAAAACCAATTCTATTTCCAAAAGCCATTTTTGAAATGCTTTCTGAAAGCCCACCTAAACCTAAAGCATAAGCAGATAGAATTTTATTTTCCTTAATCATTTCTGTGATTATTGAATAACCTTTCTTAAGCTTAATAAAATCAGGTATATAATTATCATCCATATCAATTTTTAATTGATAAACAAAATTGTTTTCATTTTTAAATTCTGGCGAAATTATATTTCTATAATCAGCTTGTGCAAGTGCAAAAGATATTAATGTTGGTGGTACGTTTATTTCATTAAATGTTCCAGACATTGAATCTTTACCACCAATTGCAGCTAAGTTAAATTCATCTTGTACTTTAATAGTACCAAGAAGTGCAGCAAATGGTTTCCCCCATTTTTCCGGATTATTACTTAAGCTTTCAAAATATTCCTGAAAAGAAAATCTTATATCCTCGTACTTTCCACCACTAGATACAATTTTAGCGATTGATGATATAACATTATATACTCCAGCATGATATGGACTCCATTTTCCTATTTCAGAATCATAACCATAACTCATAATAGTACATGTATTTGTTTCACCATTTAGTACTGGTACTTTTGCAACCATTGATTGAATTGGCGTATTCATATATTTTCCACCAAAAGGCATTAATACCGTTCCAGCTCCAACTGTAGAATCAAACATTTCGCTTAATCCTTTTTTAGAACAAACATTTAAATCCGACATAGTATTTCTAAATTTATTTTTAAAATCTATAATTTTTTTACTTTCAAAATAATTTCCTTTTGGACTATTAACTTTAACTTTTGCATATTTTGAAACTCCATTCGTTTCAATAAATGATCTTTTAATATTGAAAATTTCTTGATCTTTCCACTTCATTATAAATCTTCCTGTATCAGTAACTTCTGCTACAACAGTTGCTTCAATATTTTCCATATGACAATATTTTTCAACCATTTTTAAATCTTTTTTATCTATTACTATAGCCATTCTTTCTTGTGATTCTGAAATTGCAAGTTCAGTACCATTAAGCCCTTCATATTTTTTAGGAACTTTATCAAGATTTACAGTTAAACTATCAGCAAGTTCTCCAATTGCAACTGAAACTCCACCCGCTCCAAAGTCATTACTTTTCTTAATTGCTTTAGAAAATTCAGAAATTCGATAAAGTCTTTGAAGTTTTCTTTCTTCAGGTGCATTTCCTTTTTGAACTTCTGCACCAGATAAAAGTATTGATTTCTCAGAATGTTTTTTAGAAGAACCAGTAGCTCCACCGCATCCATCTCTACCTGTTTTACCACCTAGAAGTAAAATCAAATCTCCTTTTAATGGTTTCATTCTATTAACATCTTTTTTAGGAGTAGCTCCAACAACAGCTCCAACTTCCATTCTTTTAGCTAT
Organism: Clostridiaceae bacterium HSG29; assembly: GCA_030377915.1. Classification (GTDB taxonomy): domain Bacteria; phylum Bacillota; class Clostridia; order Peptostreptococcales; family Acidaminobacteraceae; genus HSG29. Next base: position 2,022 of record JAUCFZ010000034.1, on the reverse strand, counting down.
AAATCCTTCATTATATATTTCATCAACTAAACCTGTAGCAAGACCAATTTGATTTCCATATGAACTAAATCCTTGTGCTGCTTTTTTAGTAATAATTCTTTGAGGTAGTTTTCCTTTTAAAGTATTTTCAACTTTTACTCTTGGATCTCCAGAACCTGTAACTCTCATTCCTTGATATACATATGATCTTCCAGACAATGGATCTCTAATAGCTCCACCAAGACAAGTTGAAGCTCCACCAAACGGTTCAATTTCTGTAGGATGATTATGAGTTTCATTTTTAAACATAATTAAATAATCTTCATCTTCATTATTGACATCCACTTTAACATTTATTGTGCATGCATTAACTTCATCTGAAATATCAAGATTATCTAAGTTTCCCATCTCTTTTTCATATTTCATCATCACAACAGCTAAATCCATTAAAGTAATATCTTTATCTCTATTTATTTCCTTTCTAATTTCATTGTATCTATTAAATGTTTCTTCAATATAATCATTATTTTCAAATTCAATATCTTCTAGTTTTGTTGTGAAAGTTGTATGGCGACAATGATCTGACCAATATGTATCAAGAACTTTCAATTCCGTTATTGTTGGATTTCTTAATTCATTAATAAAGTACTTCTGGATATGCATAATATCGAAAATATCCATTGCAAACCCATTTGCATTTAAAAACTTTACCATCTCGTTTTCAGTAAAATTAGTAAATCCATTTATAACCTCAACATCTAAAATAACATTATTAAAATAATTGAATTCTTGAGGCTTTTCTATATTAACTTCTTCATTTTCAACGGGGTTAATTAAATATTTTTTTACTTTTATTATATCTTCCTTTGTAACATTACCTTCTAAAACATATATTTTTGATGATTCAATATTAAGTTTTTTTAAAGCTACAATCTGCGAACATTCAACTGCTGAATTTGCTCTTTGATCAAATTGCCCTGAAAGTAATTTAATTCTAAATGCTTTTTCTAAATCAAAATAAATTTCTTCACTAACAATATCTACATTGGGTTCTGAAAGAACAGTTGTTACAACTTTATTTTTTACTTTATCATCCAAATTCTCAATATCGTATGTATTTATAATTCTAATGCCCTCTAAATCAACATGAATATTTTCTTTAATATCTTTTAAAAGCTTTTTACTCTCAGTATTAAAATTTTCTTTTTTTTCAACATATAACCTTGTAATCATTTTTTCTCCTCCCAATCATTTATAGCTTGATTTTAACACAGGATGTATTATAATAATAATTAATATTACTAATGGTTTATATAAGGAGTGCTAATATGAATGTTAATTTCGAACTTTATAAAATTTTCTATTTTTGTGCTAAAAATTTGAATTTTTCAAAGGCCGCAAAAGAACTGTTTGTAACACAATCTTCTATCAGTCAGTCAATTAAAAAACTTGAAAATGAAATGGATATAAAACTTTTCTACAGAACCGGGAAAAACATTTCACTATCAAAAGAAGGAGAAATTCTATTTATGCATATTGAAAAAGCATATAATATTATTAAATCTGGAGAAAAAAACATTTATAATCTTAAATCAATGGACAAAGGTGAAATTTACATTGGGGCAAGCGATACTATTACAAAATATTATTTAATGCCTACAATAAAGAAATTTTATAAGAAATACCCAAACATTAAAATAAAACTTGCTAATAACTCATCTCCTGAAAACGTAAAATTAGTTAAGGAGAAAAAAGTTGATTTCGGTATAATAAATGTTGATCCAAATAATAAATATAACGGTATAAAAACTGATAAACTTTGGTCATCGAAAAATATTTTTGTATATTCAAATAATCATTATTATTTTGACGATACACCTATCCCTTTATCTAAATTAGAGGAATATACTTTAATGACACTTGAAAAAAATTCTTCATCAAGAAAAGTATTTGATAAATTCATTATAGATAATAATTTAGAATTTGATTTCGATTTAGAATTTGGAACAACATCTCTAATCATTGAAATGGCTCTAAATGGCA
>JAUCFZ010000258.1 GCA_030377915.1 Clostridiaceae bacterium HSG29 | reverse complement strand
AAATATGATATCAATCTCATGCTCAAATGTTACAAAATATTACGGTGTAGATTTAATACTAAACAAAATAAGTTTTAGTTTAAACGAAAAAGAAAGAGTTGGATTAATTGGTGATAATGGTTGCGGAAAAACTACCCTTTTTAAAATCATAACTGGTGAAATTCCATATGATGAAGGAAATGTCTTTTTATCAAAAGATAAAAAAATAGGTTATTTAAAGCAAAAAAATAATTATAATGAAAATCAAACGATTTACGAAGCTTGTCTTCCTACATTTAATGAACTAATCGAATTGGAAACCCAACTTCATATATATGAAGAAAAAATTTCAACAAACTCAAATGATATCAATCTTCTGAATGAATATTCAGATTATCTTGATCTTTTCGAAAGAAAAGGCGGATATACTTATAAAAGTAAAATTAGAGGCGTATTAAATGGATTAGGCTTTAAACAAGAGGAATATGACAATTCAATAAATATTTTAAGTGGTGGTCAAAAATCAAGGCTTCAACTTGCATTATTATTATTAAGCGAGCCAGATATACTACTTCTAGATGAGCCTACCAATCACCTAGATTTAGCTACTACTACTTGGCTAGAAAATTATTTGATTGATTATCCAAACACAGTTATTACCATTACTCATGATAGATATTTTTTAGATAAAATTTCAACAAAAATATTTGAAATTGAAAACAAAAAATTAATCGAACATGAAGGAACGTATTCTGATTTTCAACTTTATAAAAAAAGTATACTTGATGTTCAGACACGAGCTTTTGAAAAACAACAAAAAGACATTAAAAAACAAGAAGAAATAATAAGACGTTTTAAAGGACATGGAACTGAAAAACTTGTAAAAAGAGCTCAAAGTAGAGAAAAAATGCTTCAAAAAGTTGAAGTTCTTGACAAACCATCTGTTTTTAACGAATCCATGAAAATGCGATTTTCACCAACTATAAAAAGTGGTGAAGAAGTTTTAAAAATTACTAATTTATCAAAAACATTTGATAAATTGCTATTTGAAAATCTTAATTTTGATATTTTTAAAGGAGAAAAAATCGGTTTAATTGGTCCTAATGGTATCGGGAAAACTACACTATTTAAAATTATTTTAAATGAAATTTTACCAAGTGGCGGCGAAGTTAATCACGGGCACAATGTTTTCACAGGTTATTTTGATCAAGAACAGCAAAAACTTAATCCAGAGAATACCGTCTTTGATGAAATACTTGAAATTATTCCAAAAGCTACTAATACAGAAATAAGAAGTAAATTAGGCGCATTTCTTTTCAAAGAAGATGATGTCTTTAAACAGATTGATTCATTAAGTGGTGGAGAAAAAGGTCGTTTATCATTACTAAAATTAATTTTAACAAATTCAAATTTTATTTTACTTGATGAACCAACAAACCATCTTGATATTAAATCAAAGGAAGTATTAGAACAAGCGCTTAATAATTACGATGGTACTTTATTAATTATATCTCATGATAGATACTTTCTTAATAAAGTCACTAATAAAACTTTTG
>JAUCFZ010000257.1 GCA_030377915.1 Clostridiaceae bacterium HSG29 | reverse complement strand
TAAATTTTTTAGCTTTATAAACATTAAATTTATTAAAATCTGTAATCAAAAATATTTGATTGCAAATTACTAATTCACTAACTAAAGAATAATTAAAACCGAAATCAATTAAAATATAATCAAACTCTGAATAATCATCACTCTTTATCATATTTATTGAATCTCTCTCAATAAAATACTTAACACCTCTATATTCAATTTCATTTAAATTTAGATTGTTTGGAACTGAAAATTTCAAATTTTGCTCCAGCGATGCATCTATAACTAGTACTTTTAAATTTAAATTCATATATATTCTTGCTAAATACATTAAAATTTCAACTTTTTGACTTCCAAAAAAACCTAATTTAATTGAAGACATTTTCCCCTGTTCCCTCCTCCTCTTCCTCTTGATTATCAAGATCATTTACTATTATACTTTCATTAATTTCAATTATTTCTTCTCGGCTATCTTCTTCACTAACTACACTTTCTTCAACTTTTGATAAAAGTTGCTCATTTATACCTCTTAATTTCTTTTCAATTTCTTCTCGTTTTGTTATTTCTTTCTCTTCAAATTTCCTTTCAACATATTTATTAACTGCCATTAAATTCATAACTTCTTTATTAGGAAGATAATTAACCTGTGATTTTTTCTGTATATTAGATTCAATATATCTATCAATATAAAATGATGTTCCTTGATATATTGCCTTATCAACTAAAGCACTACTTAATAGTAAATTTTCTTTTTCATTTAAAGATAACCACACAGTATTATTTTTTAAATCAATTTTTTTTATCTCTTTTTTCGATAAAACAATATATTCTAATCCATTTGAATATCTAATTCTAAAATCAACAAATTCATTCTTCTCTAAATCACTTTGTAATAAAACCGAAGATAATTCTTTTAATCTTTCATCATCGGTTAAATCCTCTTTGCAAATCATATTTTTTAAAACTGGCAAACCTTCTGAAATATCAATTAATGCTCTTGAATTTAAATCTGATTCATTTATAAAAATATCTGATTCAAATTTTGAAAAAGTATTAACTAAATTCACATCAGTTTCATTTATAAATTCTCCTTTTTTTATATCTTTTAATGCAATATAAATAGTTCTTTTAGATAAATATTTTTCAGTTTTTAAATCATCTATTTGCTTAACATATTCATTTTTAATTTTCAGTAATTGTTGATTATATAAATAATATCCTCCATATGAAACACTTCCTATAATTGTTATAATAAATAATAAAATAAAAAATCTTTTTAATATTCCTTTTTTCCTTCTACCAAACCCCATCTTTTGCACCTCTCCATAATTTTTTAACTACACTTTTTTCATTATTCAAATGTAATAACTTATCAAATTTTCCCATCACATCCTTCTCCGGTTTAAATGGATTAACATTGTATGGTATTGTAATGATTTCATTTTCTATATATCCATTAAGTTCCCTTAAATACTTCTTCTCTATAAAAGGCACCAAATAAAGCCATTTATGATTAATATCAATTTTTGATAAATAATCATAAGTATTCTTTGAATTCTCTATTCTCCAGTCAATT
>JAUCFZ010000033.1 GCA_030377915.1 Clostridiaceae bacterium HSG29 | reverse complement strand
GTTAAAATATGTATAGGTCTAATACTTATTTTCATATGAATATTTAAATTATTGCTTACTAATCATAGTTGAAAAGTCAGAATATTTTTAACTTTTCTTAGAAGTTGCTATGGAGTTCGATAATAATAATATTATTTTAAAAACTATTATGATATTTACAATGAGGGTAAAAGTATTACATATAAAAATAGAAAGGGGACATATGATTATTGACTTCTATAATTCATGTAAAAAAATATGAAAAAAAGCAGAGTTTTAAGATTATTAGGGATTGCTCTTATCTTTGTAATGGTTTTTAGTTTGTTCGCAGGGTGTAGTTCTAAACCTGAAGCAACTACAGAAGCAGATACTGAGCAAGTAGAAACAGAAAAAGAAGAGGTAGAAGTTGAGACTCCAAAATCAACTACTCCTTTAGTGGCAGGTTATTCTGCGTTTAGTGAAAAATTTAGTCCGTTTTTCGCAGATACTGGTTATGATCAAGAAGCGGTTGATCTTACTCAAGTTAATTTAATTACAACTGATAGAACTGGTGCAGTTGTTTATAATGCTATTGATGGAGAGGTAATTCCTTATAATGGTAAAGATTATACTTATAAAGGTTTAGCTGATTTAGAAGTAAATTATGATGAATCTGTTGATAAAACAGTTTATAAGTGGACAATTAGAGATGATGTAAAATTTAGTGATGGAAAATTATTAACTGCTGATGACATAATATTCTCATATTATACATTATCTGACCCATCTTATGATGGTTCTTCAACTCTTTATTCTATTCCAATTATTGGTATGAAAGATTATCGTACTCAAACTTCATCAGAAGTTTATGATAAATTTGATGCAATGTTTAGTAAAATATATGATGCTGGTTTAGATTATGCAGTAACTGATGCAGATGAATTTACACAAGAGCAATATGATGCTATGTGTGAAATTGTTAATTCAGAATGGAAAAAAGATGTTCAAGCAATTGTTGATTATTGTGCTGCTAATTATGGTGCATATTATGAAGATTATGTTGGCTATCCACTTGAAGTAGCTATGGAAAAAGAAGGCCTTAAAGTTGCTGCAGGTATGGCTCTTTGGGGATTTGGTGAAGTAGATGCTGAAACTAAAGTTTTAACAACTGCTGTTACTAGTACTGAATTTAATTTAGCTAATGAAGAGTATCCAACTGTAGATGACTATTTAGCAGAAGTGACTGCTTCTTACGGTGATTTAGCATCATATGCTGATGCTGGTGAGTCTCCACAAGATGTTTCGCCACTTAGCATTGCAAAAGATGTATTTATTTCAACGGAAGGTCCTAAAGATCCTTCATTGGCAGGAAAAGGAGTTCCTAATATAGCTGGTATTAAGAAACTTTCTGATACTGAAGTTGAAATTACTTTAAATGGTTTTGATGCAAGTGCAGTTTATAAATTAGGTATTCAAGTTGCTCCATTACATTATTATGGTAATGAAAGTAAATACAATTATGATAATAATGAATTTGGTTTTGATTTTGGAGATCTTTCAAATGTTAAAGCTAAAACAACTCAACCACTTGGTGCAGGTGCTTATAGACTTATAAAGTATGAAAACAAAGTAATTTATTATGAAGCAAATGAAAATTATTATAAAGGTGAACCAAAAACTTATTACGTTCAGTTTAAGGAAGGTTCAGATGCAGACAAGATTTCTGGAGTTGGAATCGGAACAATTGATGTAACTGATCCATCATTTGGTAATGAAGCAGTTGCAGAAATTAAATCTTATAATTCAAATACTGAAGTTTCAGGTGATGTTATTACTACTAATACTGTTGATAATTTAGGTTATGGATATATTGGAATTAATGCAGAAAATGTTAAAGTAGGTACAGATTCAGCAAGCGAAGAATCGAAAAACTTACGTAAGGCATTTGCTACTATTTTAGCAGTATACAGAGAATTATCAATTGATTCATATTATGGAGAAAGAGCTTCAATTATTAATTATCCAATGTCTAATACTTCTTGGGCAGCTCCACAAAAATCTGATGAAGGATATAAAATTTCTTTCTCAACAGATGTTGAAGGAAACCAAATTTATACTTCAGATATGAATGCTGAAGACAAATATGAAGCAGCAAAATTAGCAGCGGTTAAATATTTAGAAGCAGCTGGATTTACTTATGATGCTGATTCAGGTAAATTTACACAAGCTCCTGATGGAGCAAAATTAGAATATGAAATTATTGTACCAGCAGATGGAAAAGGAGATCATCCATCATTCACTGTTGCTACATTGTTTAAAGAAACTTTAGACAATTTAGGATTTAATATTATATTAAATGACCCATCTGATTCAAATGTTCTTTGGGATAAATTAGATGCTAATTCACAAGAATTATGGTGTGCTGCATGGGGTGCAACAATTGACCCAGATATGTATCAAATCTATCATTCTTCAAATTCTACAAATTCTAATCATTATAAAATATTTGATTTAGAATTAGATAAATTGATTATTGATGCAAGAAAATCAGATGATCAAGGTTACAGAAAAGCTACTTATAAAGCTGCTCTTGATATTATTATTGATTGGGCAGTTGAAATTCCAATTTATCAACGTCAAAACTGTATTATTTTCTCTTCAGAAAGAGTTGATTTAGATACAGTAACACCAGATATTACTACTTTCTGGAAATGGATGGAAGATATTGAAAACGTTGAAATGATTAACAAATAGTTTAAATTTTGCAAAAAAAATGAATATAATCAAGATTTGAGTCCATTTATATGGGCTCAAACTTTGGTTAATAAAAATTATATATATTATTATATATCATATTAGGAAGGACTATTATCTTGCGTAATTATATTATAAAGAGATTATTAATTAGTGTTGTTATATTATTTTTTGTTACACTAATTTTATATACAATTTTCAGAAATATTCCAACATCGTTTGTTGAATCAATTGCTCGAGAAAGGGCTAATTTACCTGGATCAAAAAGTTATAGTGAATGGCTAAATCAGTTAAACGCTGTTTATGGAATGGATAAAGGAATTTTTCAAGGATATCTTCAATGGGCTCAATCGGCTATACAAGGTAACTTTGGCGATAGCTGGAAATATAATATTCCTGTTATTCAGAAATTCCGTGAAACAATTTGGTATTCAGCTGCATTAGGTGGAATAACTTTTGTTTTACAAATTATTATTGCTGTACCACTTGGAATTTTAGCAGCAAGAAAACAATATAGTAAAACAGACTATGCAATAACTGTAGTTGCATTGATAGGTATATCATTACCTGTATTCTTTTTTGCTACAATATTGAAACTAGTTTTTGCTATTAAATTAGGATGGTTTGATTTATATGGTACTGTTGGAAGATATTATTATCAATTAGATACATTTGGAAAAATATTAGATATAGGTAAACATTTTGTATTGCCAATTATTGCAATTGTATTAATTAGTATTGGTGGATTGATGAGATATACTCGTACAAATATGTTAGAAGTATTGAATGCAGATTATATTCGTACTGCGCGAGCAAAAGGTTTATCTGAAAAAAGAGTTATTAATTATCATGCATTTAGAAATACATTAATACCAATTGTAACAATTATTGGAGGTTCATTACCGGGATTGTTTGCAGGTTCACTTATTACTGAAACATTATTTGGTATTACAGGAATAGGTAAAACAGCTTATGATGCAATGGTAGGTGGAGATATACCTTTCTCTATGTTTTATATGTCATTTTTGGCAGTTTTAACATTACTTGGCACATTAATCGCAGATATCTTATATGCAGTGGTAGATCCGCGTGTAAGAATACGATAGGGGGCAAATAAATGACTAATAAAAATAATGAATATGAGAAAGAAGTAGATGAATTAAGTTTAGATGATGAACAACGTGTAAAAATTCTTTCACCGTGGGCAATGGTATTTAAAAGATTTATTAGAAATAAATTAGCAATTACAGGTTCAATATTTATTTTTGCAATGTTTCTGTTTTCTTTTGTAGGTGGATTAATAACACCTTATGAAGAGGATCAAGTATTTACTAAATATGATGAAATGTATAAAATTTTTGCAGGTGTTTCAGAAAATGATAAATTTAAATATATTGTCGAAGATGATAAGGAATTTTCTCTTATTAATCAGAGCAACTTTATTTTAACTGTGAATTCTTCAAAAGAGTATTTTGAATCAAAAGATGAAATGTTTGTTACAGAAAAAATTGATGATGAATATTATATTGTGAATAATGCAAATGAAGTAGCAATAGCAATGAGCATAGGGAAAAATATAAATGTTTCAGCATCTGATACATCGTTAACAGATGATTTTAATGAAATGGCAAAAAATTCTGTTAAGCAAAACGAGACTTTTTTTGAAGTTAATAGTAAAAAATATTATGCAATTCATAATCGTAAAAATAGTGTATTTTATGAGATTAAAGAATTAGCTGTAGCTACAAAAAATATATATTCTTATTCGGATAAAGATATTGAGAATAATTTTCTATTTTGTAAAAATGTAGAAGATGCAATTTATAATCAACATAAATCATTTGAATTAGATGGTAATAATTATGAAGTTAAATTAACGAATGATGGGACAGAAGTATTTAAAAATAATGAAATATATGCTTCTTTATTAAAATTTCAGATGGAACCTATTTATGAAGATGTATTTATAGATTTAGAATTTAAAAAAGTTATAAAAAATGCAATTATTAATAATTTAAATGAATTTATATATAAAGATCAAAATGGAAACGATGCTGTTTATAGATTATATAGACAAAATTTACAATGGACTGTTGAAAAACAGGAATCTACATATTTAGTTGATGCATATTCTGCACCTTCAAATAAACATTGGTTAGGAACTGACGGTCATGGGATGGATCTTTTAACACGTCTTATGTATGGTGGAAGAATTTCATTAAGAATTGGTTTTATTGTAGTTATTATTGAAACTTTTATTGGTGTCATATTAGGAGGGGTTGCTGGATATTTCGGTAAATTCTGGGATAATTTAATTATGCGTATAGTTGATATTTTCAATTGTATTCCTTCATTACCATTAATTATTATTTTAGGTTCAGTAATGGATCAATTAAGAGTAGCGCCGGAAGTTAGATTGAATGTACTTATGCTAGTAATGGCATTTTTAGGATGGCCTGGAATTGCAAGAATGGTTCGTGGTCAAACTTTATTCTTAAGAGAACAAGAATTTATGACTGCAACAGAAGCTACTGGTTTAGATGTTTCAAAAAGGATTTTTAAACATTTAATTCCAAATATTATTCCACAATTAATTGTAATTTGTACTTTAAGTTTAGGTGGAGTAATTTTAATGGAATCAGTTCTTAGTTTCTTAGGAGTTGGCGTTAAATTCCCATTTGCTTCATGGGGTAATATTATTAATGCAGTAAGTAATGTGTTTGTTATGTCTAGCTATTTATTTGTATGGATACCTGCAGGTATGTGTATATTAATTACTGTATTAGGATTTAACTTTATAGGCGATGGATTACGTGATGCATTTGATCCTAAAATGAAGAGGTAAGGAGATAAAAATGGCTAAAGAAAAAAAGAAAAAAAACTCAAATTACCTTTCTGCTAAAGAAGCAAGAGCGATATCTAAAGAGAACAGAAAGATTACTGCTGAATATGAAAAAAAACGTAAAAGAAAAAATATACCTGAAGAAGAATATGTTACTACAATGAAAAATACTGATAATGTAGTGGAGTTTGATAATCTGCATACTTATTTTTTTACAGATATTGGTGTTGTAAAAGCAGTAAATGGTGTTTCTTTTGAAGTTCCAAGAGGTAAAATAGTAGGAATTGTAGGAGAATCTGGTTGTGGAAAATCTGTAACAAGTTTATCAATGATGCAATTAGTACAAAGACCTCAAGGACAAATGGTAGAAGGTGAAATAAGATTTGATTCTGGTGATAAGGTTTATAATATTGTTAATACACCAGAGGATGAAATGTGTAATTTAAGAGGAAATAAAATAGCAATGATTTTTCAAGAACCGATGACTTCTTTAAATCCAGTATTTAGAATTGGCACACAAATTGAAGAGGTTGTTTTATTGCACCTTGAATATGCATTATCTGATAAACCAATAAAAAGAAAAGATTATAATAATAAAAAAAGCTATAAAGCTGCACTTGCTACTAGATTAAAAGAAAAATCAATAGAAATGTTAGATTTAGTAGGTATTGCAAATAGCGAAGGCGTATATGATATGTATCCGCATGAATTATCTGGTGGAATGAGACAAAGAGTAATGATTGCAATGGCTCTTGCATGTAATCCAGCATTAATAGTTGCAGATGAACCAACAACAGCTCTTGATGTTACTATTCAAGCGCAGATATTAGATATTTTAAAAGAATTAAAAGATAAAATTAATTCAAGCATTATGATGATTACACATGATTTAGGTGTTATTGCAGGTATGGTTGATTATGTAGTTGTTATGTATGCAGGTAAAGTTGTTGAAAAAGGAACGGTTGAAGAAATTTTTGCTAATCCAAGTCATCCATATACAATAGGGTTAATGAAATCAAGACCAGGTGTTAATAAAGGTGAAGAAAGATTATACAGTATACCTGGAAAAGTACCAAATCCTGTTGAAATGCCAAATTATTGTTATTTCAAGGATCGTTGTGAAATGTGTATTGATAAATGTAGTGGAGCTTATCCAAAGGAAATTAAGCTTACAGATACACATTATGTTTCGTGCTATTTATATGATTAGGAGTCAAAATTATGAAAATATTAAATAAAGAAAGTAAAGCAGATAGAAAGAAAAAACTTTATATAGATACTGATTTTGATCCGATTGTACCAGATAGTAAATATATACTTGAAGTAAATAAACTTAGGAAATATTTTCCGATTGAGGATGGATTATTACAAAGAACAGTTGGATATGTAAAAGCGGTTGATGGTATTAGTTTTAAAATTGAGCGAGGAAGCACAATGGGACTTGTTGGAGAATCAGGATGTGGAAAAACTACTGCCGGTAGAGCTATTTTGCGTCTTGCTGAAAAAACATCGGGTCAAGTTTTGTTTGAGGGTGAAGAATTATATAGTTTTAATAGGAAAGAGTTAAAAGCATTAAGACCTAAAATTCAAATAATTTTTCAAGATCCTTATTCTAGTTTATCGCCAAGATTACCAGTTAAAGAAATTATTGGTGAAGCAGTTCGTCAACATAAAATTGTACCAAAAGATGAATATGAAGATTATATAGATGAAATTATGGAAAGTTGTGGATTACAACCTTATCATAAAGATAGATATCCGCATGAATTTTCTGGTGGACAACGTCAAAGAATTTGTATTGCAAGAGCACTTGCTTTAAAACCTGATTTCATTGTATGTGATGAACCTGTATCTGCACTTGATGTATCGGTACAAGCTCAAATTATTAATTTATTAATAGATTTACAAGAAAAATATGATTTAACATATTTGTTTATATCGCATGATTTATCTGTTGTTGAACATATTTCTGATTCTATTGGAGTAATGTATTTAGGAGAAATAGTTGAATCAGGGAATAAGGAAATGATTTTTGCAAATCCAAGTCATCCTTATACTCAAGCTTTGTTTTCTGCGATACCTGTTCCAGATCCAACTGCTAAGATAAACCGTATTGTTATGCAAGGAACTCCACCTTCGCCTTCAAATCCGCCTTCAGGTTGTAAGTTTCATACAAGATGCTCTAAATGTATGGATATTTGTAAAGTTACTAAGCCAGAGAAAATAGAAGTAGCAGAAGGACATTTTGTTTCATGTCATTTATATAATAAATAAAATAAAAAAGAAAAGCCCCTGGATATGTTATTAGTTAAATGAGTAACACTAAATATAACAACTAAAGGTGGCTTTTCGTCTGTAAAATAGTATATAATAATTTGAAGAAAGCGAGTTATAGTTGTATTTTTTAGTGGAAGCATTTTACATAATAATTGGATTAAAAAATGTGAACTTTGAGTTGACAAATGCAAATCAAACAATTAAGGTAAAAGTAGTAATTATAAGAGCTTATAAGAATTTGGATGTGGTATATGGATGTAAATATAATGTACTTTAGCGCAACTGGTACCACTAAAAAAATAATAAAGAGTTTAGCTAATAATTTTTTAGAGGTTACTGATAATAAAATTAAAAAGGAAGTAGATTTTACTTTAATTCATAATAGAAAAGAAGGTATTGATTTTAATAAAAACGATATTTTATTTATAGGAGTGCCTGTTTATGCAGGACGAGTTCCAAATATCTTATTAAAATATTTAAATAAAATTAAAGGAAATGGAGCTTTTGTAATTCCTGTTGTTGTTTATGGTAATAGAAATTATGATGACGCGTTAATTGAACTAAATGATATTGTAAAAAAAGATTGGATCACTAACGGTATGCACATAATTGCAGTAGGCGCTGATATGGCCGGAAAACAAGAGTTAGAATCTGATATATTCAAAGATGCTAGAATCTTTGTAGATTCAAAAGCTCAATGCATTCAGCGTGGTGAAACTAGAAATCCAATAATAGAAGAAAAAATTCTAGAGTCAGACATACAAGCTGAATTATCAACTATACTTTTAAACAATAAAAAAGGCCGCATTTCAGATAAAGATATCACCATATTTGATACAACAGGAATGGGTGTTCAAGATAATACACTTGCATTTATGATTTATCATAAAGCTTTAGCACTAAAAATTGGTAAAAAATTTGATTTCCTAGGGTAATATCAAACTATGAAATGATATAAAATTTATAATTCTTTAGTTATAAAGGTAGCACCAAAAATGGTGTTGCCTTTCCCTTTCTTATTAATTCATTCCAGTGTATATTTTGATAGCATCTCTTAAGAATGCTGTCATCCCTTGTTTTTTTTCATAATAAGCAGTAAATCTTTTATCATCAACATACATTTGAGCCAGCCCTGCATGGGCTTCTTTAGAATATTTATCCCAATAGAAACTTAACCATTTTCTATGCAAATATGCTACTTTTTGTGCTAATTCACTTGCTGGATTTCCTGTTTCAAATGCAGTATAAAGCTCCTTAATTATTTCTTCTTCTAGCTTATTAACTTCATCGTGATCTTCTTTAGTCATATTATTCAATTTGCTATTTGATCTATCAATAACTTCATCACCGTATTTTGAACGAATTTCTTCACCATATTTTTCTTCATTATCTTCAATTAATTTTTTATTAAATCCTTCAAATTTTTCTTTATCACTCATTCTAACGCTCCTTTCTTTTGATGCAATCGTATTACTTACATTCGCAATTAACTGATTCAATTGCTCTCTTTTTTCAAGAAGCTTCTCATGATGTTCTTCTAGTGCTTTTAATTCATCAAAAGTGGGTGCTTCTATAATACCTTTTATATTCTTTAAATTTACACCAAGTTCCCTGTAAAAAAGTATCTGTTGCAACAAATCTACTTCTTTTTCTCTGTAAATTCTATATCCTGATGAATTAATTCTTGCCGGCTTAAGAATTTCAATTTCATCATAATACCTCAAGGTTCGTGCACTTACACCTGCTATCTGAGCTAGTCTTTTCACTGTATACTCCATGATTTCACCTCCTGATAAATTAATGATACACCTTTACGTAGCGTCAATGTCAATGGTATTTTTTAAAAACTTTAACAATAAAAAAATACTCCATTCCTAAATGAACAAGTTTTACTATTACTTGTCTACCTAAAATGAAGCATATCATTTTAATTAATTCTTATAAAAGCTTAAATAATATTATAAGCTCCATTCCATACTATTTTTTCATACATTTCAGGATCCGTATTTCCCTCTGTGCTAATTAATAATACAATACTATTTTCATCTATATTACATTTTTCTTTTATATCACTATAATCTTCATGATCACATATCATAGACAATAACCCGAATCCTAATGCTCCTGACTCACCTGATACAACCTTCTTATCATCACCTATCGGATTAGCTAAAATTCTCATACCTCTTGCAGATACTACGTCATCACAACTAGCATAGCCATCAACCCAATTATATAAATAATCATAAGCAGCTATATTTGCTTCACCTACAGCTAACCCTGCCATAATTGTTTCAAGTTCACCAGTTACATTTATATATTCTTTTTTTATAGCAGACTGATAATAACAGTTTGCATTCTTTGGTTCAGAAATAATCATCTGTGGTTTACTATCACTTAAAACATTAACAAAATACCCTAGTATTCCAAATGCAAAAGTTCCCGCGCCTGCCTGTAATATTATATGTGTAGGCTGCGACACTCCATCTTCATTCATCTGCTTCATACATTCATGAGCGATAATTGTATATCCTTCAGAAATTAGGTTAGTAATTTCCTTGTAGCCTTCCCATGCCTGATCTTGAAAATGTACCCAACCACTTTCCGCTGCTTTATCAATAACAAGACGCAAAGTATCATCATAATTATACTCTGTAACAAATACTTCTGCACCCTTTTCTCTTATTAAATCAACTCTTGGTTTAGTAGTATTTTTAGGCATATAAATTACACATTTACAGCCTATCATCTTAGTTACATATGCTAGACCATTACCATGATTACCATCGGTAGCTGCTATAAAAGTTAATTTCCTCAATTTCTCATTAATTTCTGGCTTCATAAAATCCGAAAAACTCGTCTCGCTAATATCAAGTCCTAATTTCTCACATATTATTCTAGCAACTCCATAAAATACCCCTACACCCTTAAAAGCATTAAGTCCCATTCGTTTAGATTCATCTTTTACATAGATTTTTTTTACGCCATATCTATCAGCCAAACTATCTAATGCAACTAATGGTGTACATGAATAATCATCACTTGTAGACACAAAATCATATACTTTTTCAGCACTTTTTGCTGTTAAAAAATCACATTCCATTTTACTGCTTTTTTTCTCAGCACTTATATATTCACAATGTTTAGATTTGTTCTTTTGCATTTTTCCCCTACCTTTTATATTAATGATTATACTTTAGATTCGTAGAAAAACAGTATGTTAATGACCTAGTATTCAGACTCGAAGTTAACTCTGTACCTAACTCTAGATAATATAGCATAACAAATACTTACAATCAGGTTTCTTTCTTTAGCTTTTAAGTATAATGCAAATTTCTGTTTTTCACATACCATCATAATATATTTTACTATGAAATTTCCCTCAACACAATAACTAAAGTATTTCAAAAAATCCAACAAAATATCCTCTTTTTCTAATTATTCGAGTAGTTCAGTGTCGGGAATTCCTCTTCATCACTCCACCGATGTTTATTCCATGGGCAAATATCTTGACAATGATCACACCCAGTTTTTAATTGTATTTCCCCCACATTGATTACTGTACTATTTATAGTACTGCACTTATCAGCATCCTTTATATAGTCCTTCAACAGCGCCTTCTCTGGACATGTTTTAATACAGATACCACAATGTGCTAAACATGGGCCTGGTGCTTCGTTATAATTCCATTCTATATCTTCATCTATTAACCAAGCATGTAATGTACAATATGAACCTTCCTCTGTATAAAAATATCCATTTTTTCTAATAAGACCTATGTTCATTTTTTCTGCAATACTATTTTTTATATGTTTATCTAAATCCATGATATCAACAGCTTTTACATTATTCGAATCAAAAAACGCTTCAAGATCTATAGCAGCATCATTTTCATGAGAGCCTTTTAAATATCTTCCTTGAAATAGAGTTTCTTTGTTCACAATTCCATTTAATGCATCAGGAATCTTATAAAAATTGTAATGCCAAACACTTATGATCATTGATTTTGCCCAAGGATATTTAGTTCTTAAATCATTTATCACTGGTTCAAATTCTAAGTTAGTTAAAATAGATGCACCAATTCGACTGTATCCAACATCAAGACCTTCATTATATATAGCTTCTGAAATTTTCATTATTCTCTCCTTCTACCAATTGATAATAGTTTAACATAGTTAATTATTATCTAGATAATTTAATTACTTATTCAGCAACTGTATTTCTTATGGAAAGCTGTTCATCAATTACATTATATATATTTAACTCTCACTAAGTATCTAACGATGCTAGGGACGGTTAGAAATTAAATTGTGCTTAAATAATGCAATGTGAGAAGTAAAGCAAAATATATAATACTGATTTGTATTAGCCTATGTTTTGGATTATACTAGAAGCATATATAAAGATGATTTAACGTAACGGATTATTTTATTTACTAATATGAAGGGAGAAGAATATGAGAGAGATTAAACAATTGAATGAGTCGCATATTGACGCATATACTGATATTGCTTTCAATGCATATCCAAGCTTTAAAAATTTCAATAAAGACGCTATGGATAAATATAAATTAGAAGCTATTGAAACTATGAATAATGATCCAGTAGTTACTTTCTATGGCTTATTTGAGCATGAAGAACTTATTGGTGTTATGAGATTATTTGATTTTCAAATGAATTTATTTGGCAAAATAATGCCAGTATCTGGTCTTGGTTTTTTAGGTGTACACTTATTACACAAAAAAAATGGTGTTGCGAGAGAATTAATAGCATATTACGAAAAGCATTACTTAAACAAAGAAGTCCCTATAGCACTTTTATTGCCATTTAGACCGGATTTTTATAAAAGAATGGGCTATGGTTTCGGGACAAAACTGAATCAATATCGTATTCCAAGTAAATATTTACCGAAATATGAAATAAAGGATAAATTACGATATTTAGTTGAAAATGATTTAAATATAATTTTAGAATGTCATGAAAAAGTTGTAAAAAAATCGCATGGTAGAATCAAAAAATTTGGGGATGAAATAAGAGATTTATTTGGAAATGCATTTAATAGAATTATTGGTTCATTTAATAAAGATGGAAAATTAAATGGTTATTTAGTTTATAAATTTGATAATGGAAAACCGGGTAATTATACAATTAACCATATTTATATAAAAGAGTTAATTTATGAAAATTCAATGGTATTAAAGAACCTAATGGGATATTTGAAAAATCAAATAGATCAAGTGGAACTTGTAATATTTAACACAACTGATGAACATTTTCACAATGTTTTTTCAAACCCTCTTAATGATAGTAAAAATTATATACCATATGGTTATTTGGAAACGAATACGCAGGCTATTGGTGTAATGTATAAAATATTGGATATTAAAATGGCATTTGCGCAGTGTAGTAGACATTATAATTATGTGAATTTAAAAGTAAGGTTTTTAGTAGAAGATGATTATAATAGTAGTCTTACAGAAATAATTGTCCATTTTAATAATGGTGAAATTATTTTAGATGAATTAGAATATGATGTATCTGTAAAAATGAAATACTCTGATTTTTCTTCTCTATTTTTAGCTTGTACATCTGTAAGTGGGCTTTATAATATTGGATTACTTGAAATAGATAATAAAGAAAAATTAGAAATTCTCGATTTAGCTTTTTATTATCCTCAAAAGCCAGTTTGTTATACAGATTTTTAAAAAAATAGAGTAATTATTTAGCTTTAAGTATTTACTAATCACTTTTACAAATTATGTTTACTCTTTTTAGAAATTAGGTAAAATGAATAAGAAATTTTTATATTTATTAATTATTTTAGTACTTATTGGTAGTTTGTTTGGTTGTAATAATCCTGATGATGTTGTGGCTGACAGAAATTCTAATACTGTTGTAGATGATAGTAATCCTAATGACGTTTTATTGGATGATAACTTAACAATTAATGATGAGGAAAATAGCAGTTTAACATTACAAAAAGAGTTTGATTCCAATGATAACTTAACAATTTGTGATGAAGAAACAACAATAATATCAGAAGATGGATATTACTCTACTCCAGAAGATGTTTCTGAATATATTTTTATTTATGGACAGTTACCCGATAATTATATTAAAAAGAATGATGCTATTTCAAAGGGGTGGAATAGTCGTGAAGGAAATCTTTGGGATGTTACCGATAAAATGAGTATTGGTGGTGATTATTTCGGCAATAGAGAAGGGTTATTACCCAAAGTTGAGGGAAGAAAATATTCTGAATGTGATATAAATTACTCTGGTGGTTATAGAGGAGCAGAACGAATTGTCTTTTCAAATGATGGCTTGATATTTTATACAAAAGATCATTATAAGTCATTTAAACAACTATATTAGAAAGGATTTCTTATGAAATATGTAATACTTGATGGTACGAAGATGATAAATATAGAAAAAAGTCATAAATATTTGAAGGAAACCCTTTTGCTTTCTGATTATTATGGAGAAAATTTGGATGCATTGTGGGATGAATTAAGTACAATGGGAGAAGCAATTTATATTGAATTGATAAATGTATCTGAATTACATAATAACTTAAAAACATATGCAAAATCTTTGATTGAGTTGTTTAACGAGGTAAGTATTGATAATAAGTTAATTGATTTTAACATTAAATAAATATTTGTTATTACAGGAATAACAAATAAAATGATTTTATATCTACCTGTGCCAGGGAAGCTCTAAAAAACTACTGAAAGCTTCACTGACTCTAACAAACTAAGATATTACAAGGTGTTTAGATTAATCCAAATTTTTACATTTTTCTCAAGTATATAAAATCTAAAAGAGCAGATAATAATCATTTCAAATTTTCTATTTATAAGAATCATAACTAATTATAACTTAATTAGTCAAATGAATTTCAATTTGTAGGGTACTATCATCGCAGTTGCCTATAGTGATAAACCTATTAGAAGGAATCCCACCAAATAAAAATAGAAATAAAAAAGAAACAGGAACAGTAGGAATAGATATAGGAACACAAACAATAGCAATAGTAAGTGATAAACAAGTAAAACTATTGGAACTAGCACCAGAAGTAAATGTAATATATAAAAAAGAAAAAATATTACAAAGAAAACTAGATAGACAAAGAAGAAGTAATACTCCGAATAATTATAACGAAGACGGAACAATAAAAAGAGGAATAAAACTAAACTGGAAAAATCAAACAAATATAAAAAAACAAGAAAATATAACAAAAATAAAAGATATGGAAAATCACTAGCAAATAAGGCACCAGCAATGATACTAAACATAATAGAAAGAAAATTAAAATATAATAATCAAGAACTAATAAAAATAAACACAAGAGAAGTAAAAGCAAGTCAGTATAATCACATAAAAGATGAAAATAAAAAGAGATCTATATAGCGCATATATAATAAAAAACGTAAACATAGAAGACAGAAAAACAATAAACAGAGAAAAAATGATAAAAGAATTTGAAAACTTTAATAAATTGCACAAAAAAGAAATAGAAAGATTAGAAAAATTAAAAAAAAGAAAACATAAATTAATAAGCAGTTTTGGAATATAGAAACAAGAAAAAAACAACAAAAAAAGGTTTTGAATTGAGCCTTAAACTATCGCTAATGTATTCATTAGAATACTTGGTAGTGAAATTCTAACAGTATTTAAGTGAGTTCATATATGTTGTAACTTAATGGTTTTAATTAAGTGAGAGTATTTGAGAAGCTTAATGAAGTTAGAACCACGTGATTTCAATCATGTGAAATTCAGTAATTTTATTTATCTTACCTAATGTGAAAAATGCTAACAAAATTATAGGTAATAGAATTAGAATTTTAGGTCCTTCTGATATTTAGATTAATCCACTCAGTATATTCATCAATAAGTTTTGATTTTCCTGAACGTCTCACACAAATTATTACTTTTATATCAGATGTACCCCTTTTATACTTCAATTAAAAAAAGCAGATTTCTCTGCTCTAAAATTGAAACCTATTTAATAATCAATTATACTACTTAGTTAACAAACAAACCGTTTCAACGTGCATAGTAGCTATGCCACAAATAGCATTTAAAACAAACTTGAAGAAATAAACTCTATTAAATTAATATGTTTAACCCCTTCAATATTATCAACAAACTCCTCATCCATTGAAACTACATACTTCGGATAGTGATCTCTTACCATCAACAATGGTTCAAATTCTCTCTTTACGGTTTTTTCACTCTCCATTTTATATGTTACTTGAACATATAATTTCTCATTTTTCTTTTCTGCAATAAAATCAATCTCTTTATCTTTTATTTTTCCAATAAATACTGAATATCCTCTGCGAATTAATTCATTATAAACAATATTTTCAAGTACACCAGATATATTTCTGTCACGATAACCAAAAACTGCATGCTGAATTCCTTGATCAGCCAAATAGAATTTTTCCTGCGTTTTAAGTATTTCTTTTCCATGAACGTCATACCTATTGACTTTCTCAATGATAAACGAACTAACGAGAGCATCTATATAATTATATATTGTTGTAATATCAACTTTTCTATATTGACTCTTGAAATAATCTGAAATGCTTTTAGCCGAAAAAGTATTTCCTACATTATCCATAACATACTTCATAATTCTATTTAGTAATTCAACATTTCTGATACCATATCTCTGAACAACATCACGAAGTACGATAGAATCATAAATATCATTAATAATCATATATGAAGTATCTTCATCATAATCAGCTACATGAATAGCAGGAAATCCACCTTGGCGTATATACTTCCATCCAAGTGTACTTTTATTTGATTCATTTTTTAATTCCCTCTGAAATATAATCATTTCATTAAATGATAAAGGATATAATCTAAATTGAACATAACGTCCTGTTAATAGTGTTGATAATTCAGATGAAAGCATATTTGAATTAGAACCAGTAATATAAATATCTGCATTTAAATCTACTATAAAGGAATTAATAGCTTCTTCCCATTTATCTACAAGCTGAATTTCATCAAAAAATAAATATACTCTACTCTTTGATGCAGTCAGTTCAATTACATAATCATAAAAAGTTTTCGAAGTCCTAATATTATAAAACTTCATGCTCTCAAAATTGATATATATTATGTTCTCTTTATTAACTCCTCGCTTTTCAAGTTTATTTTGTAACAACTTTAGCAAAGTTGATTTGCCTGATCGTCTTATTCCAGTGATAACTTTTACCATTGGTTTATCTATAAACTTCTCAATTTTATCATAATAATTACTTCTTTCAATCATTTTTATCAGTCGAGTAGACTCGTACTCGACTCCCTCCTCTCTTTAATGAGGGTATAGTCTAGTCAAACCCCTCACAGAACCATACGTGCGGTTTTCCCGCATACGGCTCTTCATATACAACTTCAAAT
>JAUCFZ010000256.1 GCA_030377915.1 Clostridiaceae bacterium HSG29 | reverse complement strand
AATTCTTCAATTTCTATCTTTGTAATATTATGATTAATTTCTTGTTTTTCTGTGAATCCTCTCTTAGCACCAATTGTAGTGAGAACAAATTTAATAGCGTGCCATTCTTCGTCATTGACTTTTTTATAAAGTTTATTTTCAGCTAAATCAATAATCTTTTCACGCTCTTGTTCTAAGAGCTTTTTCATATGTGCATTTTTTGGTTCGTTAAAATATCGCCAAGTTGCATTATATGAAGCACCGCATCGTTTAGCAACAGATAATATAACTCCTGCTGTACCTTCTATTGCTTTTTTAACTTTCGTATCAGTTAAAATTTTCTTAGTTGCCATTTATTTTAGTTGCTTTTTTACCTGTTAATTTCTCCCATCTATTAATAATTACTTGACAATATTGTGTATCTAATTCCATCATATAACATATTCTATTGGTTTGTTCTGCTGCAATTAATGTGCTACCTGAACCACCGAATAGGTCAACTATTATTCCATTTGTTTGTGAAACGTGTTTTATTAAGGTAGAGATTAAACCAACTGGTTTCATTGTTGGATGCAAATCAGATTTTAAAGGTTTATCAAAATTAATAATAGTTGTTTGATGTCCACCATAAAATTTATGTGTACCAAACCAACCATATACTATAAATTCATGTTTGGAATTATAATCTTTTCTTCCCAATACATGATTATTTTTAACCCAAACTAGATAATCACTCCATTTTATACCAATATCTTCAATAGCCCCTCTGAGGTTGTGTAATTCTTGACTTGACATGAAAATATGAAACGTATTATCAATTTTATCTTTAATATTAGATAACCAAGTAGCAAACCATTTTCTATAGTTATCAATTGAATCGTTTGCAATGTGTTTTTCTTTTCTATTTCCATTATCAATTTTATTTAACATAATATTTTTATTTGAATAATCCACACCATAAGGAGGGTCTGTTATTAAACAATTTGCTGTTTTACCATCAAATAATTTTTCAATTAATAAATAATCAGTACTATCTCCACACATTAAACGATTTTTTCCAAGTTGGAAAATATCCCCAATTACTATATCAGTTTTAATTTCTTTCGCATCATCTGCCGGTACTTCTTCTATTTCAGGTTCAAGTCCTGGTATATCTTCTATATCATACCCGGTTAATTCAACATCATAATTAAGCTCTTGTAATTCTTTGAATTCAGATGCTAAATTGTCCCAGTCTGTTTCGGCTAGTTCAGCTATCCTATTATCAGCAATTCTAAGTGCTTTAATCTGTGCATCATTTAAATCGTCGCATATAAGACAAGGTAAGGTATCAAATTTAAGAGATTTTCCTGCAAGGAGTCTACCGTGCCCAGCTATAATATTATCTTCTCTATCTATCAATAAAGGTACATTAAAGCCAAACTCATTTATATTCTTAACTAATAGTTTAATTTGAGAATCTGGATGCTTCTTATTATTTCTTTCAAAAGGTTTCAGACTTGAAACCTTTTTCATAATTATATTATTTCTAATTTTCATGGCATGTACCGCCATTCACCATTTTTGAAAGAATTAATAGCTTGACGGAAGAATCTGGATTTAT
>JAUCFZ010000255.1 GCA_030377915.1 Clostridiaceae bacterium HSG29 | reverse complement strand
AAGTAAAAAGATTGAATTTGAGAATTAGATATGGAATTGTTAAAGTAACTGCACCATATTATTTAAAAGAAAAAGAAATAATTGAATTTGTTGAAGATAAAAGCAAATGGATATACAAGAATGTTAAAAAGCAAGAAAGCTTAAATAAAAAATCTGATATTGAGATTTCAGATGGTAGTATTATTTTTCATTTAGGAGAAGAATATGAATTAGAAATTATAAAAAACACTAAAAACTTTGTAAAATTAGATTCTATTAATAAAAGAATATTGATTAATGTTGAAGATACAGATAATAATGAACTTAAAAGAAATATACTTGAACATTTTCAAAGAATGGAAGCTAAAATATATTTTAATGGAATATTGAAGGAAACCTATAAAAAAATTATACATTTAGGAATTGCATATCCTACTATGACTATAAGGAAAATGAAAACAAGGTGGGGCAGTTGTAGTTATTATAAAAATAGAATAACAATTAATTTTTATTTAATTAAACAGCCAATTGAATTAATAGAATTAGTAATTTTACACGAATTGATTCATTTTGTTCATCCAAACCATTCAAAAGAGTTTTATAAACTTCATAAAGAATTAATGTTTGATTATAAAGAAAGAGAAAAAGAATTAAAGAAAAAAGAGGTGCTAAGCGGATTAGCATATTAACTAAGAATTATATTGAAAAGAAAGCGAGGAGATTATGAATATAAATTATTCAGATAATACAGTGTATTTTATTGCATATTCAAAATTACCAGGTGGGGTAGCGGTAGCGAAAATGATGGATTTAGTGGGTGTTGGCTTGATTATTAATTATGAAACAGGAATTATTGAAGATGTTTCTTGCACACTTTTAACAAAGGAAGCAAAAATATTTTTGAAATCTATTATTGTTGGATTTAATCTTCATGAGAGTGATATAAGTGAATTAATTGATAAAATTAATTTTAGATTTAATGGATTATCACAGAAGGCAATATGTGTTGCTACAAAATTATCATATGAAAGATATCTAACTTGGAGACAAGAAAAAAACTTATAATGTGTTTTTAGTTTATTTAATTAATTTCTTATAAAAATAACTTAATTAAGTAAAATGAATGTTGACATATTCTAGTGTATTTCATATAATAACCTTGCAAAGAAATAATAGGAAATATAATATTAAAATATGAATATATACTGCTTTATTTGCCATAATATTGTAACCCAATATTATATAACAAATAAAATCCAGTTCTATGAATGCCTACAAAAATTAGGATTACATAGGGCTGTTTTTTTTTGAAAAATATTGTTTAAGAATATTCATATTGAAGCGGATTATAATGGAGGGCAGAAAAAATGAGTAATAACAACGCACCAGATAATAATGTGTTTTATAGGAATCAGAATTGGAGATATCCAAAAGTAGTAAAAGCAGAAGGAATATATCTATATGATGATAAAGGAAACACTTATATTGACGGATGTTCAGGCTCAGTAGTAGCAAACATAGGACACGCCAACAAAGAAGTAGCATCATATACAAAAGAATTAATGGAAAGAATAAGCTTTACACATTTATCAAGATGGACAGTAGACGAAATAGAAAAAACAG
>JAUCFZ010000254.1 GCA_030377915.1 Clostridiaceae bacterium HSG29 | reverse complement strand
ATAAAAGTAACACTGTGAACATTATACTTGATAATAGAACAACAGGTATGACTGGACATCAAGAAAACCCAGGTACTGGATATACTTTACAAGGTGATATTTCAGAAGCAATAGACATTCCAAATTTAGTAAAAGCTGTTGGAATTAAGCATGTTATTACAGTGAACCCTTTAGAGTTAGAAGAAGTTAATAAAGCATTAAACGTAGCATTTGAATTTGATGGACCTTCTGTAATTATAACAAGATGGCCATGTGCATTAAAAAAATTCACTGATTTAGATAAAGAAGAATTTGATTTAACAAGAAAAGTATATCAAGTTGATCCAGATGAATGTAAAGGATGTAAAATTTGTATAAAAACTGGATGTCCTGCTCTTGGATTTGATGTTAAGAGTGAAAAAGCTGTTATAGATCCTCTTCAATGTGTTGGTTGTGATGTGTGTGCTCAAGCATGTCCGTTCGATGCTATAAAAAAGGTTGGTGAGTAATATGAAAAAAGTACAAAACGTATTATTGTCTGGTGTTGGTGGACAAGGTATTATTTTAGCAAGTAAAGTATTATCAGTTGGACTAATTGAAGCTGGTTATGATGTTAAAATGTCTGAAGTTCATGGAATGGCTCAACGTGGTGGTTCTGTAACTACTCAAGTAAGATTTGGCGAAAAAGTTTATTCTCCAATTATTGGTTTAGGACAAGCTGATATTCTTGTTGCATTTGAAAAAATGGAAGGCGGAAAGTGGCTTGAGTATTTAAATCCTAACGGGAAAATGGTTATTAATGATTTTAAAATACCATCTGCTCCAATTTTATCTGGTAATGTTTTATATCCTGAAGGTATTATTACAGAGATTAAAAGTAAAATTAATGATGTTACAGTTGTTGATGGACCAGGTTTAGCTAAGGAAGTAGGAAACCCTAAAACTATGAACATTGCAATTATGGGATCTTTGATTAAAGCATTAGGTCTTGATGAAATTGTTGACTGGGAAAAAGTAATTGGAAAAGTTGTAAAGGAAAAATTCATTGATGTAAATGTTAAAGCATTTAATGTAGGGATGGATCAAGTTAAATAAAATAATGATTAAATAAATCTTGCTTCTATATGATAATAATAGGAGCAAGATTTTTTATTTTAATAGATTAATTATGAAATGATTAGATAGATACTGAGGTGAATAGTTATAAGAATATTCAGAAAAGTTTTACTTTATAAAAACATTTGACCAATGAATTTGAAAATGCTACTATTAAGAAGTTCCGAAAAGAAAGCAATTAAAAAACTTTTAAAAAACTAAAAAAAAGATTTGACATTGACTTCTAAAAAGAGTAAGATTATAAATGTCGCTAAAACATGTAATTAAAAATTATTTCTAAAATAAATTTAAAAAACAGTTGACAGCGAGAATGATTATTGGTAACATATAATAGTTGTGAAAAGAAATAAATGGTCTTTGAAAATTAAACAGTATGTCTAAAAAAAATAGAAACAAAGCGAGAAAACGTCAGAACAAAAATGAGCAAAAACAAATTTTAATTAAGAGTTTGATCTTGGCTCAGGATGAACGCTGGCGGCGTGCTTAACACATGCAAGTCGAGCGAGAA
>JAUCFZ010000253.1 GCA_030377915.1 Clostridiaceae bacterium HSG29 | reverse complement strand
AATATGTTATTTCAACTGTATTAACATTTGAAATACATTCTTTCATTTTTTCAATATTTTTTTCTGGTTCTTCATCCCAATCAAATTCGATTAATGAATTAATTCCTTGAGGAATTGTTTTAGTTGGTACAATATATATATTTTTATCACTAATTTTCTTAGCTTGCTCAGCTGCTAAAATAATATTTCCGTTATTAGGTAATATTATAATATTTTCAGCATTTGTTTTATCAATTTTTTCAAGCAAATCTTTTGTTGATGGATTCATAGTCTGTCCACCTTCAATTATTTGAGTAACTCCAAGATCTTCAAAAATAGTTGATATTCCTGAACCTATTGCTACTGCAATAATCTCATATTTGCTTTTTTCAATTTTCTTCTCTTCTTTAACTTCATTTGCAGCTTCTGATAATAATTGAGTATGTTGCTCTCTCATATTTTCAATTTTTATCTTTATTAATTCGCCTTCTTTTAATGCATACTCTAACGCTATTCCAGGGTTATTTGTATGAATATGAACTTTAACGACATCTTCACTTTCAACAAAAACCATACTATCTCCAAGTTTCATGATTTTTTCTTTTAAAACTTTTGAATTAATTGAACCTTTTACAATAAATTCAGTACAATATCCAAATTCAATATCCTCTGGAGCAAGAATTTTTTGCGTTTCTGTTTTAGTTTTATATATTATTTCTTCTTCAAGTAATTCTCTACCTTGAACTGCATGTTTAAATCCTTTTAAAATACATACTAAACCTTTTCCACCAGCATCAACTACTCCAGCTTGTTTTAAAACTTCAAGTTGTTCAGGTGTTTCATCAAGTGCTTTCTCTGCCATAGAAATAATATAATCAATGATTTCATCTACAGTAGTTTCTTCATTAACAAACTGAACTGCATATTCACTAGTCTTTCTTATAACAGTTAGAATAGTTCCTTCAACCGGTTTCATTACAGCTTTATATGCAACTTCAGATGCTTTTGCAAGAGCATTAGCTAAATCTATTGCATCAAGTTCTTCTTTGCCTTCACAGCCTTTTGCAAAGCCTCTAAATATTTGCGATAATATTACACCAGAATTTCCTCTTGCTCCCATAAGAGAACCTTTTGAAATTTCTTTTGAAAGAGTTTCAATCGAATACATTTTATTACCATTAATCGATTCTATCGCAGATTGTAAAGTCAATGACATATTTGTTCCAGTATCACCATCTGGCACTGGAAAAACATTTAAATCGTTAACCAATTCTATATTTCTTTTAAGTTCCTGATTGCTTTGTTTAAACATTCGTTCTAACAAAACTACATCAATTTTTTTTATATCCAATAGTCTTCACTCCTTGCTATTTAGTTTTAACACCTTCAATATTTAAATTAACCTTATGTACATTCAATCCAGTCTGTTTTTCTACATTAAATTTAACTTGACTAATTATATTTTCAGCTACTACAGAAATTTTAGTGCCAAATTGAATTATAACATATAAATCAATAATAATACCATCATCTTCAATTACTAATTCCACACCTCTATTTAAATGTTCATTTTTTAACAGCTTAATTAAACCAGATGTAGTATTTTTAGAAACCATTCCAACTAACCCATAACA
>JAUCFZ010000252.1 GCA_030377915.1 Clostridiaceae bacterium HSG29 | reverse complement strand
TCAACAATTATATATCCATAACTATCTAATATCATAATTCTTGAGTCAATACTAAGACTATATTTTTTAATTAAAGTGTTAACATAATTATTTGAATACTCATTTGCTTGCAAAGTATTAATATATGAATCACTTTGATTTGCAATTACATTTGATTGAACTTTTAGAAATTCAATTCGTTCATTAATATTTTCTTTTAAAAAAGTTACATATAAAAACATGTTGATAATTAAAAGAATAATCAACAGTAGAGTTAAGTATGTACTTAATAATTTCCATTTAATACTATAAAATTTGGAGCTAATTTGCAAAATAGTATCCTACCCCCCATTTTGTAAGAATATATTTTGGTTGGGAAGAATTTTCTTCTATTTTTTCTCTTAACCTTCTAACATGAACATCAACTGTTCTAACATCACCAAAATATTCATATCCCCATATTTTTTCAAGTAAATCTTCTCTTGTAAAAACAGTTCCTTTATTTGTAAGTAAAAGAAGTAATAAATCGAATTCTTTAGCTGTAAGAATAATTTTAGACTCTTTTAAAAGAATCTTTCTACCTAGCATATTAATTTTGAAATCATCTATAATCATTTCGTTTGTACTATTTGGTTCATTTGAAATGCTAAATGAAGTTCGTCTTAATATTGCCTTTATTCTGGCCTTTAATTCAAGCATATTGAAAGGCTTTGTAATATAGTCATCAGCGCCATATTCAAGACCAAGTATTTTAGAAGAATCATCGCCTTTTGCTGTTAACATAATTATTGGAACCATTGTTGTTTCTCTTGCTTTTTTGCAAACTTCTAAACCATTCATTTTAGGAAGCATAATATCTAATAGAACTAAATCATATTTATTATTTATAATTTTTTCATATGCATCTGCCCCATCAATAGCAGTATCTACTTCATAACCTTGTTGTATTAAATTGAATTTTAAACCTTTTAATAATATTTCCTCATCATCAACGACTAATAATTTATTCATTTATATAACTCCTTTTTTTAATGTTCTAACATTTTCATTTCTAACAGTAATATTAATTGAATCGAAATATTCCATTAAAGGCATAACAACTTTTCTAGAAGAACCAATTAAATCTCTAAATTCACCTAATGAAATAGATTTATTTTTAATTAAATAATCAATTAATAATTTTTTAGATAATTCAATAAAATGTGAATGAAGAGTAATTGATTGATTAATTCTAATTAATTTCTTTTCGTTAATAAGATTTGTGTAAATAATTTCATAATTCTTACTTATATTTAGTTTTTCAAAAACCTCTGTTAATTTTAAAGGTGTAAATTCTGCATTGTAATAATAATTTGAAATTTTATCATAAATATTTTTTTCGTTCTCATTGTATGATATTTTAAAATCAAAAAGAGATACCAGTGATTCGTTAAGTTTAATTTTATAATTATTAACAGAAATTTCCAATAATGAATCAAAATGTTTTTTATCTAAATCTCTAAAAATCTTCTTTCTTATTTCTTCTTTATTTACACCATTCGATAACGAATTATTTAAATGAAAATCCTTCAAAAAAACAATCATATTATTTTCTAATTCATGATAATGCCTTATTGAATAATATGTTGCTCTAAT
>JAUCFZ010000251.1 GCA_030377915.1 Clostridiaceae bacterium HSG29 | reverse complement strand
TTTGTGTTAAAATTTTTGCAAATGAAATTCTTTGAAATTCTCCACCACTTATTTGATTAAGGTTTTTATTAATAAAATTAAATGAATCTGTAAGTTTTAAATTTTCTTCAACAATTCTTAAATCATTTTTATTAAAATCCTCAAACTGTTCTTTATAAGGACGTCTCCCTAGAAGAACATAATCTAAACATGTAAATGATAGATTTTCACTCGTCTTTTGTCTACTAAAAGCTAGCTTTTGAGCTAATTCAAGCGGTTTTATATCCATCAGATTCTTATCTAATATAATTATTTCACCACTATTATATTTAAGCTCTTTTGAAATCAATTTAAGCAAAGTAGATTTCCCACATCCATTAGGCCCGATTATAGTTATAAACTTTCCTTTTGGTATTTCCATATTTAAATTTTCAAACAATGTTTTATTACCATCATAAGAAAAAGATAAATCATTAATAGATATCATATATTCTCACCACTACTTTTATTTAAATAAATATATATAAAAAACGGTCCTCCAATAATAGTAGTTAATACTCCAACCGGTATTTCAACAACAAACATTAATCTTGTAATATTATCAGCTAAAGATAATACTATTGCACCTACTAAAGCGGAAATTGGTATTAAATATTTATGTTTTGATGTAAAACTCATTCGTACTAAATGAGGTATAACTAAACCTACAAATCCAATAATTCCACTAATCGAAACACATACAGCAGTGATAAATGCAGCAATAACTAAATAGAATTTAACTAATTTCTCACTATCAACACCAATGTTTTTTGCTTCATGAATTCCTAAAGTTAAAATATCTAAATCATTTGCAAAATGATTAGCTAATACAATTGGTATTGTTATACTAGGAAATAATATTAACACCTGCATCCATGATTTTGCAGCTAAATTCCCCATTAACCAAAATACCATTGCACTTACATCTTCACCTGCCATGCTTTTTAATAATCCTATAGCTGCTGACAATGTTGCACTTATAATAATTCCTGCTAAAATCAATCTGGACGAATGCAAAGTTTGATTAAAACCTGCAATTTTTACTATTATAAATAATGTAATAATTGCAAAAATAAATGCTACAGGAACAATTGGTAAAAATAATGAATACACAATATTAATATATATCGTTAATACTGCACCAAATGCGGCGCCAGTTGAAACCCCTATTGTATAAGGATCTGCTAATGGATTTCTAAGTATTGCTTGAAAAATTGTACCTGCAACTGCCAAACCAGCTCCAATAATTAAACCCGATAAAATACGAGGCAATCTTATATCCCATATTATTGCTTCTTTATTGGAAGCAATTACAATATTTTTATTAAGTAATTTTTTTATAATAACACTAAAAGATTCGGAAATTGATATTTCAGCTTTTCCTAATGTAACTGATATAAAAACAATGCCTAACATTATTATTGTTAATATCATTAATATTAAATAATATTGTTTTTTTTCTTTATTCAGCATTTCCTCTATCATGAATTTTCCTTTCTATCATTTTATAAGGAATGAAATGATTACATTCATGTCTTTTATCTTCATAAAAATCTGCATTTACTCTAAATACATCTTTTAATAATTCACTACTAATTATTT
>JAUCFZ010000250.1 GCA_030377915.1 Clostridiaceae bacterium HSG29 | reverse complement strand
AATTGCTTAGAATTTTATTACTCCTTTAATTGTTTTAATCATACTAATTAATTATATATAATATTTTTTTCTTAATAATATAAACTTGCATTTGGATATTCTGCATCACTTGTAATTTCTATTCCAAGTTTTCTATAAATATTCTCATCACTAGATGATAAAATTGTAGTAGAATGCGCTTGACAATTTTTAAGCTGAGATAATTTATCCATTGCAACTTTGGCAACTGTATTTGTTGTTGCACTAATACTAAGTGCAATTAATATTTCCTCACTATTAAGTGATACACTTTTTTGTCCAAGAATATTTTCTTTAAGTTGAATTAACGGTTTTAATGTAGATGGTGAAATCAAATGAATTTCATGGTCAATATTAGAAAGGTTCTTAACAGTATTTAATAATACAGCAGCTGACGCATTCATTGTTTCTGAAGATTTTCCAGTTATAATTGTACCATTTTCAAGTTCAATAGCAACAACAGGATATATTTTTTCTACTTTTCCTGCTGCTTTTAATTTTTCTGCTCTCTCTCTTGCAGGTAAAACTGTACTTCTATCTTCGCCAGTTAAATCAAGCTTTTCCATAATTAACTGAGCTCTTTGAGATGTTTCTAAATCAACATATCCTTTTTTATATTCACATCCAGTTTTAAAATATCTTCTAATAATTTCTTGTCTTGAAGCCTCTTTAACAACTTCATCATCTGTTATTCCAAACCCTACTCTATTAACACCCATATCAGTTGGTGATTTATAAATAGATTCTTCACCAGTAATTTTTTCTATAATTCTTTTTAATACAGGGAAAGCTTGAATATCTCTATTATAATTAACTGATATTTCACCGTATGCATCTAAATGAAAAGAATCAATTAAATTTACATCTTTTAAATCAACTGTTGCTGATTCATATGCAATATTTAATGGATGCTTTAATGGAACATTCCATACTGGAAAAGTCTCAAATTTTGAATATCCTACTTCTTTTCCACGCTTATTTTCATGATACATCTGACTTAAACAAGTTGCAAGCTTACCGCTTCCAGGGCCTGGTGCAGTAACAACTACTATTGGTTTTTTAGTTTCAATATAAGGATTTTTTCCATATCCTTCTTCAC
Organism: Clostridiaceae bacterium HSG29; assembly: GCA_030377915.1. Lineage (GTDB taxonomy): Bacteria > Bacillota > Clostridia > Peptostreptococcales > Acidaminobacteraceae > HSG29. The sequence goes on along the minus strand of JAUCFZ010000250.1, from coordinate 506 downwards.
TAACTATAGTATCAACATCAGTTGGATATCCTTTAGTAAATTTATGTTTATAAACTTTAATTCCTCTTCTTTCAAGTTTATTAGCAAACATGCTAGCAGAAGGTTGCTCATTAAATCTTGTAATAACTACTCCATTAACATCAAGATTATAAGCTCTTAAATCGTCAATCATTCTTAATACATCTAGATCATATGTAATACCAAAATCGCCTCTTATTTTATTTCTTTCAATGTCTCCTGCGTATACACAAATAATAATTTCAACATTGTCTTTTAATTTGTTAAGTAATTTAATCTTTGCATTCTCATCAAATCCAGGTAAAACTCTTTTAGCATGCATATCAAAAAGAAGTTTTCCTCCAAATTCTAAATACAATTTGTCATAATTATTTACTCTCTCAAGTATAAATTTTGATTGCTCCTCTAAATATTTCTTAGAATCAAATCCTATTTTCATATTTCTCCCTTCTACTAACAAACCCTCTTTATAAATAACAAATTAAATT
>JAUCFZ010000249.1 GCA_030377915.1 Clostridiaceae bacterium HSG29 | reverse complement strand
AATATAACTAATATTAACCATAAAACCTTCATACCGATCAAACATCCCTATCATTGCTATCTCTTTATAATCACTAAATAAGAATGACAATATTAAAAAAAAGGCAAATATAAAAAAAACTAAATACTTTTTATAATCAAACTTAAATTTAATATCTCCTTTTACATAATCATATATTAAAATACCAACTGCCAATATTGCAGAAAAAATTATAACTTGCGCTTTATAATATGAAAACAAATCAAAAAACGTTTTATTATCACTAATCCAAGTTAAACCACTAAAATCAAATGTGATTTTCTTAATTTTAAGAACCAAAACAGAATATAGAAATAAAAAAACTGGAACGATATATAATAAATTTCTCTTAATGTTTTTATGCATAACCCCCCCTAATACTATGTATTATCTAACCATTCAACAATAAAATTATATCATCTTATAATTCTAATGCAAACAATTATCTTTTTTTCACATTACTACTTTATCTGCAATAGAGTAGGGCCGTAATTGCTAAGAATTACCTCCCTCTCATTGAACCGTACATACGGGTCTCGTATACAGCTCTACAACTTATATTCCAACATTTCTTAGATAATAATTTAAAGGATTGACCAAACCAGGTCTGTCCTTTGTTTTCATTTCAAGTAACTTTGGATTTAGAATGAAATTTACTACATTCATACTGCACCTTTTGTACCAAACTAATCTAGAGTTTGCAACTTTATAGATGCTTCCATGATTAAAACCATTTCCGTATTTTCTATTAATGTATGATAAATTCCTGTATATTGTCATTGCTTTCTTCCATTGTTTGCTTATTATTACTCTTATTTTATGTCTCAACCATTGACCAAACTTATTCATAAACCCTTTCATCATTCCAATTCGATAGTAGTTTATCCATCCTTTTACGATTTGATTTACTCGTACAAAAGTTTCTCTTAACGACCTTGAAATAGCCTTGTTTCTCTTGAGATATTCTCGCATTACTTTATACAGTTTTGCTTTCTTCTCACTTGTAAGCTTTACTTTCCATTTGGCACCTTGCTTTAAGAATGTGCAACCTAGATATTTACTTCGTTTCGGTCTGACTACTTTAGATTTACTTACATTTACTTTTAGAAACAGTTTTCTTTCAAGCCAACCTGATATGGAGTTCATGACACGATTTGCTGCCATCTCACTCTTGGTGAATATCAGTACATCATCAGCATACCTTACAAACCTCAAACCGCGTTCTTCTAGTTCCTTATCTAGTTTATCTAGATATACATTTGAAAGTATAACTGATATTGGCCCGCCTTGCGGAACCCCAGTCTTCGTTGCTTTTATGACACCATTTTCCATAACGCCAGCTTTTAAATATTTGCGTATGAGGTTTAGGACATCACTATCATTTACTTGTTCTCTAAGAATTTGAATTAACTTATCATGATTTACCTTATCAAAGAATTGCTCTATATCTATGTCAATAACCCATTCATAACCACTGTTTAAATGTAAGCGTCAATTTGAATACACATTCACAATAAAAAAACCTTCTGTTACAATAATATAGTAACAAGAAGGTTTTTGTTAATTTTCAGCTGATTCTGTTTTAAGCTTTAATTCTTCTGGAAGTTTTTT
>JAUCFZ010000248.1 GCA_030377915.1 Clostridiaceae bacterium HSG29 | reverse complement strand
AAGCAATAATATTTGCATTAGTAATAGTTGGAGTTCTAAATGTTTTTATTACAACTACAATGGTATATTCCACTTCAATGTATCCTACTCTAATAGAAAAAGATTTATTAATTCTTAAAAAGAGTAAAGATATTGAAAGAGGAGATATTGTTTCATTTGTATCTGAGTTAACAATAAATCAGAATGATATTGATACATTAAATATTATTCAAAAATTAAAATCAAAAGTAGGAGATAATAAAAGTTTAATAAAAAGAGTTATTGGTTTACCAGGTGATAGTTTATTAATAAGTGATGGAAAAGTTTATATTAATGGTGAACTTTATGATGAGGATTATTTAAATTCTATTACAAGTGGAAATGTTAAAATTGATAAAATTCCAGAAAATAAATATTTTTTAATGGGTGATAATAGAAGAGTAAGTCTTGATAGCAGGAGTGAGCTAGTTGGTCTTGTTGATAAAGAAGCTATAATTGGAGATGTTTTAGTAAGAATATTTCCTTTAAATAGAATTGGTGTTGTTGAATAATGGAGGTGTTTTATGAAAATGATAGTAGCTATTGTGCATGATGAGGATAGTCATGAATTGATTAAAAAATTAACTGAAAATGAATTTAACATTACAAAATTAGCATCAACAGGTGGTTTTTTAAAAACAGGTAATACTACTTTAATAATTGGAGTAGATAAAGCAAAAGTAGATGAAGCTTTAGAAATTATAGCAAATACATGTAAAACGAGAAAAGAGTATACTATGGCATCATCAATGATAGGTGAAACAAGTTCATTTATCGGTCAACCTATTGAAGTTTCAGTAGGAGGAGCGACAGTATTTGTTTTAGATGTGGATCAGTTTAGTAAGTTTTAGAAAAGGAAGATTTTTGTGAGTTTTAAAAACATTTATGGACATAGTAAGAATAAAAATTATTTTAAGAAGATATTTGAATCAAATAAACTATCACATAGTTATATTTTTGATGGTGTAGAAGGAATTGGGAAAAAATTATTTGCAATGAATTTAATTAAAACAATTATGTGTAAAAATGAAAAGTTTATTTCTTGTGAAATATGCAGTTCATGTAAAAAAATAAATCATATGAATCATCCTGATGTTATGATTATTGAACCAGATGGAAATTCGATAAAAAATAAGCAAGTAAAAGAATTTCAAATTTTTTTAAATTATAAGCCTAATGAAAGCAAGTCTAAAGTAGTAATAATAAATGATAGTAATAAGATGACTTTGAGTTCTCAAAATACGATTTTAAAAATTTTGGAGGAACCACCTGAGTATGCTATAATTATTTTCATTTCAAGTAATTCCAATAATTTATTAGAAACTATTAAATCAAGAAGTCAAATAATAAAATTTAATAAATTATCAAATGATGAAATTCAATCCTTCTTAACTAATGAATTAAAAATATCTAATCAAAAGGCAGTTTCGATTGCCTTGTTTTCTGATGGAATAATAAATAAAGCTTATCAAGCTTATGAAAAAGATGACTTTTTAGAAATTAGGGAAAAAACTATAGAGTATTCTAATCAATTGATTTTTAATGACAAGATTAATGCTATAAAAGGGATTCAATATTTAAATAATGAAAAAGATAATATTTTATTGATTTTTG
>JAUCFZ010000247.1 GCA_030377915.1 Clostridiaceae bacterium HSG29 | reverse complement strand
TACTTCATATCCAGATTGTGCAAATGCTTGAACTATTCCAGAGCCCATTGTGCCAGCTCCTAATATGCCTACTTTCATATTAAACCTCCTATTTATTTTCAAAATTTGGTTTTCTTTTTTCTAAAAAAGCTGTCATTCCTTCAACTTGATCATTAGTTGCAAAAGATATTCCAAATAAAACTTTTTCTATCTCATTTCCAGTCTCAAAATCAGTTTCAATGCCTCTATTAATTGCAGTTTTTGAATATCTTACTGCTAATTGTGCATTTGAAGCAATTTTAGTTGCCATTTTCATAGCTTCATCCATTAAATTATCAACTTCAGTAACATTATTTACAAGACCAATTTTATATGCTTCATCAGCTTTTACCATATTTCCTGTGAATATTAATTCTTTTGCTTTTGCAGTTCCAACTAATCTTGAAAGTCTTTGTGTTCCAGCAAATCCTGGTGGTATACCAAGGCCTACTTCCGGTTGTCCAAATTTAGCTTTCTCAGATGCTATTCTAATATCACAACACATTGAAAGTTCGCACCCACCACCTAAAGCAAATCCATTAACTGCAGCTATTACAGGTTTTTCCATAAGTTCAATCTTTCTAAATACCTTTGATCCAAGTTCAGCAAACATTCTTCCTTGTTCAGCATTCATATCTCTCATTTCAGAAATATCAGCTCCTGCAACAAAAGCTTTTCCTACACCTGTAATTATTAAAACATATATATCATTATCATTTTTTATTTCGTCAATTGCTAAGTCAAGTTCTTTTAACACTTCACTATTAAGCGCATTCAATACTTTAGGTCTATTAAAACTAAGTACTGCAACATTGTCTTTTTTTTCAATTAATAACCCTTTATATTCCATCTTAAGCCTCCTTATAAAATAATCGTCTTATACAATTACTTATTTCTTTGACATGCTTTAGGAACAACACAAGTTCCAGTTGCACGACAAACAACAACAGGCTCTTCAAGTACATCACATGCTGAATCAGAAATATCAGGTCTAGGAACTATTATTTTTCTAGCTTCAAATTTCATTTTTCTAGATGAATTTCCAACTTTTGTAATTTCTCCTACAGCTTCAATAAATTCGCCAGCATAAACAGGCGCTAAAAATTCAACACTATCATAAGCCGCAAATAAACCTTCATCACCATCTTGTCTTATTAATAATTCAGTTGCAACATCACCAAATAAATTTAACATTTTAGCTCCATCAACTAAATTCCCACCATAGTGTGCATCATGCATACTCATTCTTACTTTAATCATAACCTCATTATTTTTCATTTTGCGTCCCCCTTAACTAACCTCTTCACATTGCAATCATTCTACCACGTTATTATATCAGTTAACTAATAATAATTAAAGAAAATTACATATAATTTAACAAATTAATTTAAGTTATATTTTTCTATTTTTTTATACAAACTAACTCTGCTAATATTTAAAATTTTTGCAGTTTGATTTTTATTAAAACCGGTTTCTTCTAGACATTCTTTAATCGTTTCGCTTTCAAGTTTTTCAATTAAAATTCTTAAATTTTTACTTTCTCTAACAAACTTATTTGTTCTTTTTTTTGTAAGAAAAAGCGGTAAATGTTTCTCTTCAATAATAAATTTATTTCCAAGCAAATTTA
>JAUCFZ010000246.1 GCA_030377915.1 Clostridiaceae bacterium HSG29 | reverse complement strand
CTATATATATTGTACTTATTATATTTAATTATATCTTACTGAAAAATGAAAATAAGAATTTTAAAATATTTTATTTATTATATTTCATTTCAACTTTTTCAATGTTATATGGTGAATTTAATTATGAAATGCTAATTTCTTTAATAATTTTTAAATTATTATTAATATATGCATTTATTAATACCACAATAAAAGAACATAATACTGAAATTAAGGAAATAAGGAAAAAAAGTGATAAACTTGAGAAGTCTTTTGAGAAAAGTGTACGTTTTGAAGCACAAAAAAGAACCATGTCACTAGAACGCATAAATTCAAGAGCTCTTGAAAAGTCAAAGACTGATAAGCTTACTTCGACATTAAACAAAGAAGGTATTATGAATAAAATCGATTCATTTATTTTGGATAAAAGAGTTAGAACTTTTTCATTATTGTTTTTTGATATAGATAAATTTAAAGACATTAATGATACTTATGGTCATAATATAGGTGATAAAGCATTAAAATCTCTTGCTGATTCAGTTTTCGATATTAAAAGAGACGAAGATTGTTTTGGTAGATATGGTGGAGATGAATTTATTATTCTTTTAAAAAATACTACTACAACTGATGCAAATATGGTAGCTAATAGATATAGAGAGCATGTTAAGAAAAATAGCAAACCTAAATTTACTATTTCAATAGGTTTTTCTACTTTCCCAAATGATGGTGTAACAGTAAAATCACTTTTAGAAATTGCTGACAACGGATTATACGCTTCAAAAGAACGTGGAAGAGATAGAGTATCTTATACTGGAATGAACAAAATACTTAATTAAAAAAAGGTGAAATCTAAATGATTTCGCCTTTTTCAATATTCAATCAATTAATTCATAACTATAATTGTAAATATCTCCTTTATATTTCAATTCTTTAAAAAAAGAAATTACTCCATACTCTTCTAAAATCACTCTTTTTTCAATATAATTACTATTTATTTCATCATAAGAAATATAAATTTTCTTTTTATTATTAATTTCCTCAATATTTGTTATTGTTGCTTCTATATATGATATATTACCATTTCCATCTAATACTTTTTCTTTCCATGAATTTCCTATTATAATAGGAAATTTTACTAAATACATACTGTTAAATTTAGAATCAATCATTTTTTTCTCATTTTTTTCTTGAATAAGTCCATATTCATTTATAATATATCTAATATCAAAAAGATAATCACTAAATTTTGTTGCATTTTTTTCTGAAATTACTTCACCACTAATTTTATAATCTATAGAATCATTTAATACAATTATTTCATCAATCATCATCGTATGACAATAGTCTCCTGAACCTTCATACTCCCATGTAAATGGATAATCAGGTAATAATTTAACAATTTCTTCCATATCACCAGTATTTAAAGCACTAGTTTCATTTTCTTTTTCACTACAACCAATTAATAAAAGCACAATAATTAAAATAAAAATTATTTTTTTTATAATTTCACCTTCTATTCCTTAGCAAAAGTATCAATTTCATAAATCAATTCATCGTAATTTTTAAAATCAAATGGAAATACTTTTTTAAGTATTAGCATATCAGTTTCAGCAAAAATATTTCTTCCCTCTGTTGCTTCTAAATAATAATATCTCATTTTTTCTTCTATT
>JAUCFZ010000032.1 GCA_030377915.1 Clostridiaceae bacterium HSG29 | reverse complement strand
ATATCTGAGAAAGGTTTTACATATATTGATATATAATATGGTTTAAAATAGTGATTAAGTTCATAAGCTAATTCTTTTATTTTAAATGAATTTAGATTACTATTTTCTATTTCATTAATAATTTCAATTTTCTTTAAGTCTTGTTTTTTTGAATTTACTTCTTGATCAATTTCTAATATTAATTCCTCAATATATATATCATCAAATAAAAATAATGGAAAACCCAATCTATTTGCAGTTTCTATTGCGTCATCTTGTATTTTATTAAAAAAAGTAGTTTTTATTGCAAAACAAGCAGAATTAGCATTATAAAGTGCTTCAATATATTTTACTATCTTTTCAGGACTATTTTTTGTTAATGGTAAATTACTAAATATCATTTCATTATTATATTCACTATTATTTATTTCATCAGGCATCTCATGGTCGATAAAGCTGCCTCTAGTTACAATACGATCTAATCCATTTACTCCAGCTATTAACTGAAAATTTTTAAATTTTTTTAGTTTTAATATTTCATGAATTGTGATAGTCATAATATTATCTCCTAATTGTTTTTTATATTAATTATTTTATATTTTAAAATAATATTATAATATCAGAGAAATGAGTTTATTTCAATTTAATGTTTTGACTCTAATAATTGCTATTGATATAATTAAATAAATGAGTATATATAACGGGAGGGAATAGTGAAAATGAATAATGAATTTCATAAAGAAATTGCAGTAGAATGCTATAATAATACATGGGATTTAATCGATAAAAAAGAAAGAACTGAAGAAGAAAAATTGAAAATGATACATATGGCTCATACTTCTAGATATCATTGGGGAGTTATTGGGAAACCTGTGAATTTTCAAAGAGGTGAATGGCAAATAGCTAGAGTTTATTCTGAATTAAAAATGATAGACCAAGCAATATATCATGCTGAAATTTGTTTAGAATTAAGTTTAATTAATAGTTTAGATGAACTTGATATAGCATTTGCATATGAAGCAATGACAAGAGCATATTCACTTGCTGAAAATAAGGAATTATATGAAGAAAATAAAAAGTTAGCAATTGAACATGGGAATAAAATAGAAAATAAAGAAAACAGAGAATATTTTTTAAAAGAAATAAATAGTTTGTAATAATATAAAGAGTTAACCATTTAAGATTAACTCTTTTTTTATTTAATATATTTTCTAATTAGTTTTGAGGCTTTAGTTTGACTAATATCTAATTTCTCTGCAATTTTTCTAGTTGTTTTATATTTTTCATATGCATTTGAAATTAAATTGCTTTCATAGTTTTCAATAAGTTGATTAAAAGAATTTTTCTCAAAATCAATTAAATTACTTATTTGAGATTTTTCATTGCTTACTGGAAATAGAGTTTTAGGTAAATCTTTAGGTTTAATTAACATATCTTCTATAGTTACTATTAATCTTTCAATAATATGTCTTAATTCGCGTACATTACCTGGCCAATTATAGTTTAATAATATATCCATTGCTGGATCAGATAATTTATGAGTAATTTCATATTTTTTACAAAAAAGATTTAAATAATAAAATATTAAATTTTTAACATCTTTTTTTCTTTCGCGTAAAGGTGGTACTAATATTTCAAAAATATTAATTCGATAATATAAATCTTCTCTAAATTCACCGTTTTTAACAAGTTGTTTTAAATCTCTATTTGTAGCAGTAATTATTTTCACATCAACTTTGATAGGTTTATTTGCACCAATTGGAATGAATTCTTTATCTTGAATAACATGCAGTAATTTAGCTTGAGCGCCATAAGGAAGTTCTGAAATTTCATCTAATAAAATTGTTCCATTATTTGCAGATTCAAAAAGACCTATTCTTCCATCATTTTTTGCTCCTGTGAATGAACCTTTTGTATATCCAAATAATTCTGATTCTATTAATTCTTTAGGAATGCTACTGCAATTAATACAAACGAATGGATTATCTTTTCGTGGGCTTATATCATGTATATGTCTAGCAAGCATTGTTTTACCAGTTCCAGATTCACCAATTATTGTACATGTTGCATCAATTTTACTTATTTTATCAATTAGTTTCAATATATTTTTCATTTGAACACTATCAGCTAATATTTTACAGTTCTTATTATTAGTTTTATTATTTACAGATTTATTAAGTAATAATAAATCATTCTCAAAAACTGTATCTCTTACATTCATTACTACATATTCTAACTCTTCGTTATCATCAAAAATTGGAACGGCTATTGTTGTAATATCTGAGTCCATTATAGTATGTTGCTTAGCTGCATATGTTTTTTTATCTCTATAGACATGAGGTAATGTTGAATTATTCCAAGTATCTTCATTTATAAAATCATAGAAATTCTTACCAATGATTTCATTTTGTGATTTACCATAATGCCTTTTACATGCATTATTTACATAAACAATATTGTAATTATTATCATAAATAAAAACTTCATCATATAAATTGTCTATTAATTTTAAGAATTTCTTCTGGCCAATTCGATCAATAATGCTATTCATAAATCACACTCAATTTCATATAAGATAATAATATGATATCAGAGAAATGAGTTTATTTCAATTCAATATTTTGAGTTTTATTTGACTCAAGAGTTGATAAAAACTCAAATGATATTGAAAAAAGTAGAAATTCAAGCTTAAATTATTATATTTTCAGGGTTTTTCAATAAATTTATTATTGGAATAGTATTTGCATTATATATTCTTGAAATTATTTGGGGGAGGTGAATAAATGAAAAAATTTATTTTAATGGGTGAGAAAGATATCGTTGCTACAGCACTCGATTCAATGCTTAAAGGTGATATGGCTATTGTATTATCAAATGATAATGAAGAAATGTATTCAATAAAAGTAAATGAAAATATTCCATTTGGAAATAAAATTGCTTTAATGGATATAAAAAAAGGTGAAAATATAATTAAATATGATTCAGTAGTAGGAGAATGTACTAAAGATATACTAAAAGGAAAGTTAGTTCATGTGCATAATGTTCGTAGTTTAAGAGTGGATATTCCTCAATCTTTTAAAAATGAGATTATTAAAGAAATGAAAATTGAAGTGGAGGTGTAAAATGGAATTCATGGGATATGAAAGACCTGATGGAACTGTAGGTATAAGAAATAAAATATTGATAATATCTGTAGATGAATGTTGTGAAGGAATAGCTAAGAACATTGCTAAAGGATTTGATGATGTTATTCTTCTTACAAATTATTATACATGTATGCTAGGTGGTAATGAAGAAACACTTAATCAAATGATAGAAGTAGGTAAAAATCCAAATGTTGCTGGTTGTCTTGTAATTGCAATGGGATGCGGTAGTATTTTACCAGAGTTAGTTGCTGATCCAATAAAAGAAATTGGTAAAAAAGTATTTTGTATGACATCAATAAAAAATGGTGGTACAAGAAAAACAATAGAACAGGGTAAAGAGTATATTAAAGAATTGATTGAATATGCAGAAACATTTAATCGTAAAAAAGTTTCTATTGATAAATTAATTGTTGGAGTAAAATGTGGTGGATCTGATACTAGTTCAGGAATTGCATCGAATCCAAGCGTTGGCAATATGGCAGATAAAATAGTTGATTTAGGTGGAACTGTAATAGGTGGAGAGCTTATGGAACTATTAGGATGCGAAGATGAATTAATTAAACGTACAAAAAATGATAAAGTATCAGAAAAAATTGTATCGTTGATTAAAAACGAAGAAATAAGATGGAGTGTAGATGGTCTTGAAATTGAAACTATGAGTATAGGTAATAGTGTAGGTGGATTAACAACTCTTGAAGAAAAATCAATGGGAGCATTACATAAAATGGGTAGTAAAACAATTATGGATGTTTTGCAAGTTAATAAAGAGTTTGTCGATAAACCTATTGAGCCAGGATTTTATTTATCTGAAACAACAATGCTTTGTGGAGGATCAGCAGTTAACTTTGCAGCATTTGGAGCTCAAGTAATAGTTTGGACTACAGGTGGAGCAGGGTTTAACAATTCATTAATTCCTGTTATTAGAGTTAGTGGTAATGAAGATTTGATTAATGATGATATAGATATAGATGCATCAGGAATAATGAAAGGTGTTGAAGGAGTATCATCAGTAGGAGATAAAATAGTTAAAAAAGTAATTGATGTTGCAAATGGAGTTCATACAAATATTGAGGGATATGGTGAATCAAGTATGACACTTTATCAAAAAGATCAGAGAGTTGAAAAATTACTTAATTTAAAGTGTATTAAATAGAATTTATAGGAGGTATAAAATGGGCAAAAGAATTGATAAATTATTAATTTCAATAAGTATTACTTTGGTATTATCAATTGTAGGTTTTTTATTTTTTAAACCTGAAGTTTCACAGAAAGTTGCAAATAAAATATTTGGTAGTATGACAAGCTGGTTTGGATCAGGAACGTTATTATTTACATTTTTAGGATTTTTATTATTAGTTTATGTAGCATTTAGTAAATATGGTGGTATAAAATTTGGTAAAGAAGAACCAGAGTATTCAACTTTTAAATGGGTTTCTATGATGATAAGTTGTGGTTTAGGTTCAGCTACAGTATATTGGGCATTTATTGAGTGGGCTTATTATATTGGAACACCTGGATTAAGTATTGAACCATTCTCGCAAAGAGCATTTGAAATGGCATTACCATATAATATGTTTCACTGGGGATTTAGCGCATGGACATTATATGCATTAGTTGGCTTACCAATGGCGTATCATTTTCACGTTAGAAAAAATAAAGGTTTAAGTTTAAGTGCAATGGTAAGTGAAATTACTAATATTAAGCAAACTGGTATTATAGGTAGAATTATTGATGTAATGTTTATTTTCATATGTTTTGGTGGATTAAGTATAACTCTTGGAGTATCTGTACCTCTAGTATCTAGAGTATTAAGTACTGTAATAGGAGTAGAACCAACATTTTCAATGAATGTAATTTTAATTTTAGTAATATCTGTTGTTTATTCTTTGAGTTCTTATGTTGGACTTCAAAAGGGTATGGCAATGATTTCAAATATGAATACTAAATTAGCAATATTATTTTGTGTAGGAATAATAATAGTTGGACCTGGATTATTCATTATTGCAAATACAACAAATGCTTTAGGTTTAATGTTACAAAATTTTGTTCAAATGAGTTTATTTACAGATCCTATTGGCAATTCTGGTTTTCCACAATCATGGACAATATTCTATTGGTTATATTGGATTACTTATGCACCATTTACAGGTATTTTTATTGCAAAAGTGTCAAAAGGAAGAACTATCAGATCAGTTGTTACTAACACACTTGTAAGTGGAAGTTTAGGATGTTTCTTATTCTTTGGAGTAATTTCAAGTTTAAGTTTAGATCGTCAGCTTTCCGGTGCTGTTGATATGGTTGGAATGTTAGGTAATGGTCAAGATACTGGTGCAATTATTGAAGTTCTAAAAACATTACCATTTAGCGGCATATTTATGGTTATATTCAGTGTTGTTTCAATATTATTCTTAGCAACTACACTTGATGGTGCTGCATTTACAATGGCTGCAACTGCTACAAGAGATTTAAAAGAAAGTGAAGAGCCACATCCTATGCATAGATTATTCTGGTGTGTTGCTTTAGCATTAGTTCCGTTAACAATGATATTTATTGGTGCTGATTTAAATACTATTAAAACATGTGCAATAATTACAGGTATTCCAATTATATTTATTATGGTAATTCTTGTTTATGGATGGATGAAATGGATGATTAAAGATTTTAGTGAGAAAAAAGAACAATTATATATTGGAGAATAATTAACATTATTTGTGGAAGGAGAAAAAATGAAAATAACTGATGTAGAAGTTATATGTTTAAGAATCCCTGCTATTGGTGAAAGATGTGTATGGGGGGAAGATGCAGTAGTTGTAAAAGTTTATACTGATGAAGGAATAATAGGTATTGGAGAAACAGATTCATCTCCACTAGTTGTAAAGAGTGTAATTGAAACACCAAACTCTAATTTAGCATGTTTTGGTCTAAAAGAAGTATTAATTGGAGAAAATCCATTAGAAATTGAAAAACTTTGGAATAAAATGTATGGAATGTCAAATTATCTTGGCAGAAGAGGAGCAGGTATACATGCTATTAGTGCAATAGATATTGCTTTATGGGATATTAAAGGAAAATATTTAAAAAAACCAGTAAGTGAAATAATTGGTGAAAAATATCGTGATAAAATAAGAGCTTATGGAACATTTATACCAGCCGATACACCTGAAGAAAATAAAGTTATAGTAAGAGATTTAATAAAAAAAGGTTTTACTAGTTTAAAATTTGGTGGTGGAATATTAGGTGATGATCCTACCATAGATTATGAAATTATTAAAGCTGTAAGAGAAGAAGCTGGTGAAGATGTAGAGATTCAGATTGATTTAGCAGCAAAATGGAAAACTCCAGAGCATACTTTAATGATGGCTAAGAAATTAGAAGAGTTTAATTTAAATTGGATTGAAGAACCAATTGATTCAGATAATTTAATTGGATATAGAGATTTAGGAGATTCAATTAAACCTATGATAGCTGGTGGAGAAACATTGACAACAGTTTATGAATTTATTACTTTTTTAGATATTGGTAAACCTGGTTTAGTACAACCTGATGTTACTCGTTGTGGAGGAATAACAGAAGCTTTAAAAATTTATGATTTATCAAGAAAATATGATGTTAAATTAGTACCACATGGATTTAGTACTGGAATTTTAACAGCTGCTACAGCTCATTTTTTAGCAGCTTGTGAAACAACTGATTTAATTGAATTTTCACAAAGTACATCAGAATTAAATCAATCCTTAGTTAAGAATCCAATAGAATTTAAAGATGGATATATTAAAGTACCTACTGCTCCAGGATTAGGTATTGAATTAGATGAAGAAATTATTAAAAAATATAGAATCTTTAATTAATAATTATATATTTATATAAAAAACATAAAACAACAAAAAAGTTGATATTATTAGTATCAACTTTTTTATTTACTTAATATATTAGTCTCTTAAGTAATGTTATAAACGAAAAAATGAAAAATATCAATAATTATTCGACTATACTCGAAAAAAACTAAAATATTCACAAAAACAAGACTATAAAAGCAAAATAATTGTATAATAAAAAAACAAGTTGATATTTTTAGTATCAACTTGATTAGTTTATTACCATCTTCCGCCTCTACAACGTCCGCCGCCTCTACGACCAAAATTTCTTTGTCCTCTTCTAAAGAATCCGAAATTCGCAGTATTAGTTTCAGTTTCTTTTTCTTTTTCATCTTTAGGTACACCTGTAATGCAGTCTCCTAAACCTCTTCCAGTCATTGCACCTTTTCCTTCAGGACCTGTTCTATCACCATATGGCATAATAAACCTCCTTTTTCTACAATTACTAGCTTTATTTGTGTTAATTATACACCTGTTATCGACATATGTCAATAACAATATAGTATATCTTCTTTTATGTATTAAATTATTTTGTTATTATAGTAATAGAAGTTATAAGGTATTATATTAAGTTGAGGTAAAATATGATAAAAGAGAAAGTATATAATAAACTAGTAAGAGATAAAATTCCTGAAATCATTGAAAAAGCAGGACATGAATATTATATTCATACTGCTGATAAAAATGAATATATTAATAAATTGATTTATAAAGTATCTGAAGAATTAAAGGAATTTGAAGAAAATCCTTGTGAAGAAGAAATGGCTGATATTCTTGAAGTACTTGAATCTTTAACAGAAATATTTAATTTAAGTGATGATAAAATTAAAAATATAAAAGAAGAAAAAAAGATTAAACGTGGTGGATTTACAAAGAAAATTATTTTAGAAAAAGTTATTGAAAAATAAATTTTAAATCGAAAAGTTTAGATTTAGTAAGTTAAAAGAAATGGATGATTGGATTAAAAAATGATAAAATTAATATTAATATCTTTTGGTTTAGCAATGGATGCTTTTGCAGCATCGATTTCTAAAGGTTTAAATATGAGAAAAATAAATTATAAGAATGCATTTATTATTGCTTTATTTTTTGGTGCTTTTCAAGGAATAATGCCATTAATAGGATGGGTTATAGGGGTTAAGATTTCAAAATGTTTTGTTACTATAGAACATTGGGTTGCATTTTTTCTACTTGCTTTTATAGGATTGAAAATGATATATGAAGCATTTCATCATAAAAATGAATATAGTGAAAATTACTACATTTTAAATATTAAAGAAATTATTGTGCTTGCAATAATCACAAGTATTGATGCTTTTGCAGTTGGTGTTACTTTTGCATTAACTTCAGTAGAAAATATTATATTTTCTGTATTAGTAATTGGAGGTATTACTTTTGGGTTATCGTTTTATGGCGTTATTGTTGGGTATAAATTCGGCCAAAAATACGAAAAACATGCAGAAATAATTGGTGGAATTATTTTAATACTAATTGGTATTAATAATTTAATGTAGAAAATAAAAACAGTGAATTTAATGGGAGGATAACTAATGAAAAAATATATTGCTATACTATTTATAATAATAATATTATTTTTTGTGAATTTTAATAATTCAAAAGAATTATTAATTATAAAAGATGAGGGAAGTATTAGTCTTTTTCATATTAACGGCATTAAGTATAATGATGAAGCAGAAGTTAATGATATTATAAATATTTTAAAAAAATATAATACTGAAAAAACAAAAAATCCATTTCCAATGAAAACTGATGATGTGGCATTTGAAATTGATTATACTGATAATCATAAACCAAGACATATTGTTTTAGGAAAAATTAATATTATATATGAATCTGGTAATAAAACAATTTACAAAATTATAAATGGAGATAAATTATATTTTGAAATAGAAGAATATTTAAATAAAAAATAAAGTAGATGAGGTTTTATGAAAAAATATTCAATTGGTCAAGTAAGTAAAAGCTTAAAAATAAGTGTTCAAGCTATTAGGTTATATCAAAAAAAAGGATTAATTAAACCTACTGAAGTAGATGAAAATTCAGGTTATCGATATTTTGATGAAAAAGAAATGGGTAAATTATGGAGAATTAAGGTATTACAATCTGCTGGTTTTGAATTAAAAGAAATTAAAAAATTAGATGAACTTACTTTATCTTCTATAGAAGCTATCTTGAAAATAAAAAGAGATAAACTCCAAGAAGAAATTAAAATAAAATCTATGGCATTAGATTATCTAGATCGCCAGTTAAAGGCTATTGATATTTGGGAAAAAGATTCTAATATTGATATTAGATGGATTGATAGGCGGTACGGGTTTTCTTTTGGAACAAGCAAAGAGACATCATTATATAATCACTTAATAGAACTTAATAATGTAGAGGGAACATTTGGAGTAAATCAAGAAGTAACTTATATGCCTTCTAGAAGGTTAAATTACGTAAATGGTAAAATGAAATTTCTAGATTTATTTGCAATATATCAAGATAAAAAAACTGAGATAAATTATCAAGAAAGTGGATGGTATATTTGCTATCATAAAAAAGAAGGTTCTAATATAGAAGAAATTTATGATAATTTAATTAATTATATAAAAGAAAATGGCTACACTCTAAGAGGTGACGCCATTGAAATTCTTTTAATTAATGATAATTTAATAAATGATTCAAAATATAATCTTAGAGAAATACAAATTGCTATAATAAAAGACTAGTAGGATGTACCATTTATCCAGTCAAAGCCTGCGAGCCTAATGGAATCTAAGAATTCTTTATTTCCTTGTCTGATTTCATTGGCAACATAATGGAGTCCAAAGTATCGTTGAGCAGGATGAATATGACCAAGTTCTTTTGCATAAGTAATTGATGCATTAGCATAGTCTTCTCCATGTACTTCTTTAGAAGCTTTATATAGCTTTAAAAGATTCTTTTCTGTTAAAGGGGCTGATTTTTTATTACCATATTTTTTAGTCATCATTTTATCGATTGTATCAGCATCAATAGTTTGATATGACTCATGATGTACAATTTCATCATAGAGTAACTTAGGTGCAATTTCAGGTAATTTATTTGGATACCCTAAGGAAACAATTACAACAGGGAAGACGCCATTTGGTAAATTAAACATAGGTCTTAGTTCATCAAAACAACTCTCTACAGTTCCTAAATAAACACTACCTAATCCTAGAGAATCTGTTGCAGTACAAATATTTTGAGCTGCAATAATTGTATCTTGAAATGCAATCCAGAAATGACGATAACTTTCTAATAAAACATGTGGAGCATGATTGATCTTCGCCCATTTTTCAATGCGGTGCCAATCAATGCAAAATAGTAAGCTCACTGGTGCATTTCTAACAATAGACTGCATACATCCTGTTGCCATTAAGGCTTCTTTTTTTTCTTTACTTCTTATTTCAATAATTGTATATGGTTGTAAATTACCACCTGTTGCAGCATGGCACCCTGCATCAATAATTGTTCGTAAAGTTTCTTTTGTTACTTCTTGATTGGTAAAACTTCTCACACTTGCTCTTTCATATAGACATTTAATAATTTCATTTGGATAATTCATAATCCACCTCCTAATAATAGTATAAAGTCTATGCTAAGTATAGAGTCAACATAATAATTCAATAATAAAAAAATGAAATACCATTTAAGTGATATTTCATTTCTTATTATCTATAATATAATTACTAATAGGGGAGGGAAGTAATTATTTTCTATTAAAACCTCTACCATTACCTCTAGAGCTATTTTGTCCCATTCTTTCTTGTAATTGAGATCCATCAGCATTATTCATTCTATCGATCATGAAATCTGCTTTTTCTTGTGAAATAGTTCCATTTGAAACTAAAGTATTTAAACTAACTATTTTCTTTTCAACTATTAATGTGTGGAATTCATCAAGAACATTTTCATTTTCAGCTATTTCATGTAGTGTTAAATTACTTTCAATAATTTCTTCTTCTGTTAAATCAGTAATTGATGCTAAATCAGCCGCTCCATTTTCTTCAAAATTAAAACTTAAATTTGTATTTCTATTTAAATTTTCTCTTCTACTTTCTCTCATAGTATCAAATTCTTCATTGGATAATGATCTTCCATATCCTCTTTCAAAATCTTCATTTTGAGTTCCGTTACCAAAACCTCTTTCAAAAGTATCTGAACTATTTGCAAAACTCATTGCTCCTAAACTTAATACAATAACCACTACTAAACCAATTGATAATATTTTTTTCATTTCTTCATCTCCTTAAGATTTTATTCGTTTATGTTTCATCTGATAACTTAATAATAAGGGAGAAGTATGACGAATTTATGGCAATTAAGTGTAAAAATTGTGAAAATATAGAATTGTTTTCATTTTTAGGTATGAATAGTAGCCATTATGTAGTTGTTTTTAAAAAAAAATTGCAAATTATGTTTTTTTTTGATAAAATATTATGTAATAATTTTTAGAATTCAACAGTTATGTTGTTAAAAACAAACTATTTTATATGGGAGGTTTCATTATGAATTATGTTTTTATTTCACCTTATTTTCCAACAAACTATTACAATTTTTGTAAAGGGTTAAAAGAAGCTGGGGTCACAGTCCTTGGAATAGGAGAAGAAAACTATGATAGTCTGAGAACCGAACTGAAAGAATCGTTGACTGAATATTATCGTGTAGATAATATGGAAGATTACTCTCAACTTGTAAAAGCTTGTGGATATTTTACACATAAGTATGGCAAAATTGATCGAATTGAGTCGAATAATGAATATTGGCTTGAAAAAGATGCTCAACTTAGAACGGATTTTAATGTTTTTGGATTGAAAAATGATGCTATATCTGATATGAAATTTAAATCGAAAATGAAAGAAGTTTTTAGAAGTGCTGGACTTAATGTAGCACGGGGCAAAGTAGTTCATACTTTGGATGACGCAAGAGCGTTTATCGCTGAAGTAGATTATCCTGTAGTTGCAAAACCGGACAATGGGGTAGGTGCATCAAACACTTATCGATTAAACAATGAGAAAGAACTTCAAACATTTTTTGACAACAAAACTGATCAAGAATATATTATGGAAGAATATATTGAAGGTGAAATTCAAACTTTTGATGGTCTTGTAGACAGTGATGGCAAGGTTGTTTTTCATTCGTCGCTGATATTTAAAACAGGCTTAATGGAGACCGTTAATGGGGGCTTGGATGTTTTTTACTACATTCCTAAGGAATTACCTAAGGACATTGTAGAAGCTGGGATTAAAACACTTGAAGCTTTTGGTTTGAAAGAACGATTTTTTCACTTTGAATATTTCAAAATGAAAGATGGTAAAGTAGTTGCTCTTGAAGTAAATATAAGACCACCAGGTGGACTTACAGTAGATATGTTTAATTATGCTAATGATATTGATATTTACAAAGAATATGGTAAGGTTGTAGCTTATAAAACTTTTGATGCTCATATAAGTAGGGAATACAACTGTTTCTATATTGGGCGTAAAAACTTTATAAATTATAAATATTCTTTAGAAGATATTTTAGAAAAATACAATGAATACATTATATTTCATGAACCTATCTCGGCTGTATTAGCACCTGCTATAGGAGATTACGGAATAGTCTTAAGAAGTAGAGAGCTTGAAATTGGTGAAGCAATTGTTCGTTTTGCATTGGAAAAGGCGTAGGAGGAGTAACTATGAAAATAGAGTATCGCAAAGTTTATAGTTCTCATTTACAACGAGACATGGAGTTTAAAATTTATGGACATGGTGGTAAACCAATGATAGTATTTCCGTCATCAGGTGGAAGTTTTTATGAATATGAAGATTTTGGAATGATTGACGCTTGTAGACCTTTTATTGATGCTGGGAAAATTACTGTATTTACACCTGAAAGTGTAGACTCTGAATCGTGGTTGAGTACATGGATTAATCCACATGATAGAGCTCAAAAACATATTCAATATGATAAATATATTATTGATGAGTTACTTCCGCTTATAAAATATCACTGTAATTGGCAAGGTGGAATAATCTTATCAGGCTGTAGTATGGGTGCTTTTCACGCAATAAATTTTTATTTTAAACACCCTGATGTGTTTGATACAGTTGTTGCACTTAGTGGAATTTATGACACAAGATTCTTTATTGGTGATTATATGGATCATGATGTTTATATGAATTCGCCTGTTGATTATATGAAACAAATGGAGGATCAATGGTTCATAGACCACTATAGACAAGGAAATATTATTATTTGTGCAGGACAGGGGAGATGGGAAGAAGATACATTAAAGGATACTCGTAATTTAGAGCATATACTTAATGAAAAAGGAATTCCTTCATGGGTTGACTATTGGGGCAATGATGTAGATCATGACTGGCCTTGGTGGCGTATTCAAATGCCATTCTATTTAGGAAAATTAGAAGAACATGGAGTTATATAATAATTATAATAGAAAATATACAAGGAGTATTCAATGATTGGACAGCATTCGCATTCAGAAATAATAATAATTAACCATTTTTATGCTAGGAAACTAGATAATTATAGAAGCCTTCGTATTTATTTGCCACCATCATATAATGCGCAATTAGATCGACGGTTTCCTGTTCTTTATACACACGATGGGCAAAATATGTTTAATAGCGAGTTTTCCTATTCAGGTGTTTCTTGGAAAATTCAAAACGTAGCCGATGAACTTATTCGTCAATTTAGAATAGAAGAAATAATTATTGTTGCCGTAGATAACATGGAAAACGAAAGATTAAATGAATATGCTCATGAGGATGGGTCTTTTAATGGACAAAACCTAAAGGGAACTGGAAGACTCTACGAAGATTTTTTAATCAATGATGTTAAACCATACATTGATGCTAATTTTAAGACTTTGACAGATTCTTCAAATACGGCTCTTATGGGTTCATCTATGGGTGGATTAGTAACTTTCAATATTGGTATAAGGAATCCAAATGTTTTTGGTAAATTAGGAGTTATTTCACCTTCATTTTGGTGGGGTGATGGTATTACCTTAAAAAAACTGAAAAAAAATAACATAAATACACAAAATGAAAAACTATGGATTGATATGGGGGATTCTGAAGGCTATTTTATGACAGGCTGTAATGAAGTTGTTAATGAACTTCTTAATAAAGGTTATACGATTCCGGAAAATCTTGTTTACTATTCAGTTCCAGGAGCTAATCATAGCGAGAGTGCATGGGCGCAACGTGTACATTGTCCGTTAATTTATTTCTTTGGTCAGATTGGATGTCCTCAAGAATTATATTTGTATGGTAGAGATATAGTAGGAATTAAAGGACCAAAAACTCATTTGAATCCAGTTATGTATTATAATAGCGGATTTCAGATGACATTATTAGATGCAGAATTTGTTTTGAAGGATCCTGACCTACTCAGTGTTAACGAAGATGGAGATATTATTCCTTATAAAACTGGGTCAACACATATAGAAGTTAGCAAGAATGGCATTAAAGCAATTAAAAAGTATGTTATAATAGATGAATTAAAAAAGGAAGTAACAATTACAATTCATGTCACTGTTCCTACAGAGACGCCTGATGAGATTCTTTTTTTGGCAATACACGAACCTCAAGATTTTAAACTTGTAAAGAAGGGTATATCTACTTATATGACACAGATAACTTTACCGAGAGATGAAGCTATTAGTTTCAAGTTTACAAGAGGAAGTTGGATGACAGTTGAAAAAGATAGATTTGGTGGCGAAATAGACAGTCGATTACTTAAAGCAGAAGATGATATAAGTGTTTATTATGAAGTTAAAAAATGGGCAGATTTAAAATAGAAAATAAAAACAATACCTCTTTCGGAATCTTATATTTTGAAAGGGGTATTATTTTGAGCGCTATTTGTGAACAATTAAAGCGTAAAAGTTATAACACAAAATTTAAAAATAAATCATATAAAGTGATTTAATCACGAAAATAATAAAAAAAACGTGATTTTATCACGTTTTTGATGTATAGCTGTGTGAGGAGGTGCATAATGAGCTGAGAAATTGAAAAAAATTAATTGAATGGAAAAAAGAGGTTGGGCGAAAACCACTATTACTAAATGGAATTAGACAAGTAGGTAAAACTTGGACTATAAATAATTTTGGTAAAAAACATTTCAATGACTACATATATGTGAATTTTGATTTAGAACCAGGTTATGACGATATATTTAAAAATTCCAAAGATCCAAAAAAAATATTATTTCAACTTTCTATTATATTTAATAAAAAGATTGATCCTGAGAATACACTTATTTTTTTCGATGAGATACAAGAAAGTAATGCTGCTCTTAATTCGCTTAAATATTTTTGTGAGGCAAAAGAAGATTATTTTATTATAGGAGCAGGTTCGTATTTAGGAATAGTATTATCACAAGGTGATTCTTTTCCAGTTGGAAAAGTAGAATTAATTGAAATGAAACCTATGACTTATAAAGAATTTTTATATGCATCTAAGCAAGATATGTTGGTCGATTTTATTGATAGTATTGAAAAGATAGAAGCTATATCAGAACCAATTTTTAATAAAATGAATGATTATTTAAAAGAATATTATATAACAGGTGGAATGCCAGAAGCTGTAAAAACTTGGGTTGAAACAAAAGACTTAGAAATACTTGAAAATGTCCAAAATAATATTATTAATGCATATTTTAGAGATTTTTCTAAATATCCACCTACAGTAATGGTTCCAAAAATAATTGGAATATGGGATTCGATTGTGGCTCAACTTTCAAGAGAAAATAGAAAATTTAAATATAGTGAAATTAAAAAAAATGCAAGAGCTAGAGAATATGAAAATGCTTTAGAATGGTTGATAGCTGGGAATTATTTAAATAAAGTAACAATTATTGATAAGTTAAATTTGCCTTTGCGAGGGTACGAAAATATAAAGCATTATAAAATATATATGTCTGATATAGGATTATTACGTAAAATGTCAGATTATCCAGTATCAGCATTATTTAGTAGTAAAAATAAGAATATTCCTTTTAAAGAAGCTTTAGTAGAAAATTATGTTTTACAGGAATTACAAGCAGTTTATCATAAAAAAATATTTTATTGGGCTAAAAATAATTATGAGTTAGATTTTGTAATTCAACTCAATAATGAAATTGTACCAATAGAAGTTAAATCAGGAGAAAATATTAAGTCAAATAGTTTAAAAAAAATTCTTAATGATAGAGATTTTGGAATAAGAATATCCATGAAAAATTTAAAAAAAGATGGTAAAATAATCAATATTCCTTTAGTTTTAGTTAGTGAAATTAAAAGATTGATTTATTAGTTTTAGGTTAAAAAAATGAAAGTTAAAATGCGATTAATTCAAAATAAAATGGAAATAATAAATTTTATTTCGTTGAAACAAAATAAAACATATGAATATCATTGATTATTTGTTAATCTAGCACAATTTTAGATTATTAAAACATTGAAAAAAACTGTAAAAGATGTTATGATGACAACCGTAAACTTTAAAATATAAGTAATTATTAAGAGCTTATTTTTTATTGCAAAGGAAATTGCATTGAATATTATATCGAGTGACAAATACATATAAATATTTAAGGAAGTGTAATGGCCTATCTAAAACATTCCGAAGGGATTTTTTATATAAGCTTTTTTAATAATAAAGAGAGGTAATAAAAATGTTAAAACTAGATAAACTATCTTATTCATTTCCTGAAAAGGATTTATATAATAAGATATCATTTACATTGGAAGATGATCAACATTGTGCTTTTATAGGGACAAGTGGTAGTGGAAAAAGCACTTTAATAGATATGATTATGAATCCGGATGACTATATGTATGATGGAAAATTAGAAATCCCTCCACATTGGAGAATTGGATATGTAAGTCAATTTCCTCAATTAGATACAGCAAAAGAAACTACTGTTTTTGAATATATTGCTGGAAATTTTGTGAATTTAGAAAATGAAATAGCATCAATATGTACTGAAATGGAAACTTCTTCAGATATTGATAATTTACTAGAAAAATATCAAATTTCTTTAGACCTATTTGATACAATTGATGGTGATAATTATAAGAATAATATTAATAAAAAATTAAATCTTATTAATTTAGGAAAATATAAAGATTTAATGGTATCTGAATTAAGTGGTGGAGAATTTAAACTTATTCAAGTTGTAAAAGAAATGCTTAATAAGCCTAATATAATGATAATGGATGAACCTGATGTATTTTTAGACTTTGGAAATTTAGATGATCTTAAAGAATTGATTAATTCATATAAAGGAATGATTTTAGTAATTACTCATAATAGATATTTATTAAATCATTGTTTTAATAAAATTATTCATCTTGAAAATATGGAATTACAAGAATTTGAAGGAAGTTATATTGATTATAATTTTTCATTACTTGAAAACAAGATTGAACTACAAGAGTTAGCTATTGCTGATACTGAAGAAATTAAAAGAAATGATTTAATAATAGATAGATTAAGAAAAAAAGCAGAATATGATTCTAGTCCATCTAGAGGTAAATATTTAAAAGCTAGAATGAAATTCCAAGAAAGATTACACGCAAATAGAATAAAAATGCCTTTTGTAGATATTAAAGAACAAAGTATTAATTTAACTACTAATGCTGAGATAGAAAAAACAATTGCTTTAAAAGTAAATAATTATAATGTTTCTTTTGATGAAATATTATTAGAAAATGTTAATTTTGAAATTAAATCTACAGATAAAGTTGCTATTATTGGTTCAAATGGTACTGGTAAAACAACTTTAATGAGAGCTATATTTAATAATAATGATGACGCAATTGAAATAAATGAAGATATAGAAATGGCTTATTTATCACAACTTCAAGGTGAAATATTAAATGATGAGAATACAATAACAGATGAATTTTTCAGCATAGGATTTAAAACTTATACTGAAGTTATTGAGTATGTTGCAGATTATGGATTTGATGAAGAAGCTATTGATCAAAAAATAAGTTCTTTATCTGGTGGAGAAAAAAATATACTTCAATTAGCTAAAGTGTCAGCTTCAAAAGCAAATATGTTACTTCTAGATGAACCGACAAGTCATTTAGATACTTATTCACAAATATCATTAGAAAAAGCTATTAAAGAATATAATGGAGCCATAATAATGGTTTCACATGATTTCTACTCTATTGTTAATTGTATGGATTATGTTCT
>JAUCFZ010000245.1 GCA_030377915.1 Clostridiaceae bacterium HSG29 | reverse complement strand
ATATATTGGTAGTATGTCATTTGATATAATGAAATCTAGTAAAAGAAAATTTAGTGAAAATTCTATTGTTTTAATGAATTCAATTACTCAATTAATTAATATAATTATTTCATTAATATCTAATGAATTTAAAGATGAATTATATGAAGAAAGTATGATAAAGGTATTACTAAACACATTAGAAATTCATGATGAATATACAACTAATCATTCTTCGGATGTTGCTGTTTTAGCAAAAAAACTTGGAATTAAATTAGAGCTTCCTAAAAAAGATATTGAAAGACTCTATTGGGCAGGTATTGTTCATGATATTGGAAAAATTGAAGTACCATACGAAATATTAAATAAGAAAGATAGATTAACTGTAGGTGAATATGAATTGATAAAATCACATCCGGTAATTGGATATGAAGCTTTATCTAGTTTAGAGTCACTTAAGGATATTTCAATATATGTTAAACATCATCATGAAAGAATAGATGGGGATGGATATCCAGATGCTTTAAAAGGCGATGAAATACCATATATTTCTAAAATACTTACTGTAGTGGATTCATGGGACGCAATGACTTCAAAAAGGCCTTATAGGGAGCCGTTGACTATAAAAGAAGCTGTTGATCAATTGAAGAAAAATAGTTGTAAACAATTTGATGGACAGATTGTAAATGTTTTTCTTAAACTTTTATATGATGAAAATTTAATTAATGAGAAATTATATAATGAGAAGGTGAATTGATGAAAGTTATCAGTGAGCAAATGGTAAAAATTTTGAAGTATGTAGGAGAAGGCATTCATATTGTAAATAAAGATGGTATTACAGTATATTATAATGATGCAATGGAAGCTATTGAAGGAATAAAAAAGGAAAAAGTAATTGATAGGCATATTCTTGAAGTATATCCAAATTGGAAAAAAGAGAATTCTACTCTTTTAATGGTACTTAAAAATCAAAAAGAGATATTAAAAAAGAAACAGAGTTATATTAATTTAAAAGGCGAAAAGATAAATACAATTAATACAACTGTTCCATTATTTCATAATGATGAATTAATAGGTGCTGTGGAAATTTCATCAAATTATACCGAAGTATCAAATATGTCAAATCAGATAATTGATTTGCAACAAAAATTAATTAAAAACAACGATGTTAAAATAATTAAGAGTAGATATTATACTTTTGATGATCTTATTGGAAAAAACAAAGAATTTTTAAAAGCTCTAAAACATGCAAAAAAATCAGCTGGAATGGATTCAAGTGTTTTAATATTTGGTGAAACAGGAACTGGTAAAGAATTATTTGCACAAAGCATACATAGTGCAAGTGAAAGAAAGGAAATGCCATTTATTGCTCAAAACTGTGCTGCAATACCAGATTCATTACTTGAAGGAATATTATTTGGTTCTGTTAAAGGATCTTTCACAGGCGCTGAGAATAGGCCGGGATTATTTGAGCAAGCAAGTGGAGGGACTTTGTTTTTAGATGAAATAAATTCGATGAGTGGTGAACTTCAAGCAAAACTTTTAAGGGCTCTTCAGGAAAATTATATTAGAAGAATTGGAGGGCAAAAAGACATTAAAGTTGATGTTAGAATAATTGCTGCTTTAAAAACAGTTTCTCTTGTTTTATCTGAAACTGAAAGCTTCATATCATAGTTAAGAACTCTTGAAACAGTTGCTGGTGAAACCTCTG
>JAUCFZ010000031.1 GCA_030377915.1 Clostridiaceae bacterium HSG29 | reverse complement strand
CCCATAATAACCCTCTTTCTTAATTTCTTAATTTTCTTTTTTCTTTTTTCTTTTCATACATTGCAAGATCTGCTTTTATAAAGATATCATTCAAATCATCTTCAACAGTTGTTTTCAAAGCATATCCTAAAGAAATGCTTAAATTTTCTGGTAATATTTTCATAAAATTAAAATCTTGAATTTCATTATTAACTCTTTTACAAAAATCTTTTATATCATCTTCATATACTTCAGTTAAAATAATTGCAAATTCATCACCACCAATACGTGCTACAACCTCATCCTTTCTAGTAATTTCGTTTAATATCTTTGAAACTTGAAGTAAGTATGCGTCTCCTATTTTGTGCCCATATGTGTCGTTAATATATTTTAATCTATCCATATCACCAATTACTATAGAAATCGGAAGTTTTCTAGACTTACTTAATCTTTCAATTTCATTTTCAAAATATCTTCTATTATAAAGGCTAGTTAACCCATCTCTATATGATAAATATTCAATTTTTTCCTGATTTTTCATAGTTTCATCAATATCAAAATGAACACCAATAATCTTAATTGGATTCCCTTTCCTATTTTTAGAAATAATTTTACCAATATCGTAAATCCATCTATAACTACCATCTTTTTTTCTAAGCCTATATTTTTTCTTGAAAATTGAAATTGTTCCATCTAAAACTTTTTGAAATTCATTTATGACTTCATCTCTATCATCTAAATGAATCATTTTTGCCCAACCTTCATAAGTTTTTTCAACTTCATCATCTTCATAACCTAAAGATTTAGCCCAATTATCATAATATCCAGTTTCATTAATAACTATATTATGTTCCCAAATTCCTAAACCAGCAATTTCAATTGCAAGTTCAAGCCTTTCCTTAGCTTCTTTTATTATATTTTCTGATAGAACAGTCTCAGTAATATCCCTTATAACTACTAGCATATTGTTTTTATTGTTATGGTAGTCCAATATAACAATACTAGCTTTAAAAAAAGTTTTAACATTATTAATCATTAAAAAATAATTGAATTCAACAATTTCATTAGTTTTAATTGCCAATTTTATATATTTCATATAATTGTTTACTACAGTCTTAGGCAAAACTTGATTAATATTCTTTCCAATTAACTCATCTTCTGATTTTATAAGTGCTTTATGTCCTGTAGACCAAATATCTGAATAATATCCATCTTCATCTAATATAAGAATTATTTCTGGTATTGTCGTAATAACTCTTTTTAAATAATCAGCTTTTTTTATAGTTTTATTTGTTCTTTTGATATTTTCTGTAATATCTGTAAAAGAAACAATACTCTTATTATTTACAGTAAAAGTTGCCCTAAATTCTAAATCTTTTATAGAACCATCTTTACAATTAATTTTAAATGTTTTAATGGCAATATCAGCTGATAAAGCTTCATTCCATGAATTAATAACTGTATTTCTATAATTCTCATCAGGATACGCTCTTAAAAACCAATCATTAACATTTTTAATATCATTCATATCATAACCTGTTATTTCAGTAAAACCTTTATTTATTTTTAATAATTTCCCATTACCATCCCAAACACAAATTCCAATAAGTAAATTATTTATCAAATCATTATAACTAAAGTTCTCATCTTTATTTAAAAAATAAAATGCAATTAGAAAAAACAAACTTCCAATAAATGATACAAATATCATCTTATCAATTGATTGATTAAAATCTAAAAATAAAACTAAATATATTTGAATAAGAGTTAAAATAAGGATTGAAAAAATAAACATTAAAATAAATTTTTTATATTTTCTATTTAATTCACTATTCATAAAAAATCCTCTCCTTTTTATTTATTATACTATATACTCGTAAACAGATAAACAATTATTGTAAATCTAATTTTAAATCTCCAAACTTAATCCAATTCTTTTTTCTCATAAATTCAGAAATTGCAAACGTTAAAATAGCAGGTAATATAAAATGCAATAAAAGCATTTCAAAAATTAAAATTGCAGGTGACGATGTTTTAATCATAGTCTGATATGTCATAAATTGACCAACCAATCCAGACGTTCCCATACCTGCACCATATGCATTATTTTCCATTCTTAAAACAAAAGTAGCAATTGGGCCTAAAATTGCACTTGCAATAATTGGCGGAATCCAAATCAATGGATTTTTTACAATATTTGGTACTTGAAGCATAGAAGTCCCTAACCCTTGCGATAAAAGACCACTTACTTTGTTTTCTCTATAACTCATTACTGCAAAACCAACCATTTGTGTAGAACATCCAACTGTTGCTGCCCCTGCAGCAATACCACTAAGATTTAATATAATAGCAAGTGCAGCAGAAGAAATAGGTAAAGTTAAAAACATACCCATTAAAACCGATACAAGTATTCCCATAATAATTGGTGCTTGCTCTGTTGAAAACACAATAATACTCCCTAACCATGCCATAAAAGAAGATACATGAGGACCTAAAAACATTCCTACAAAACCTCCACTTATTATAGTTACAATAGGTGTAATTACAATATCAAGACTCGTTTTACCTGAAACAAACCTTGCTATCTCAACACCTACTATCGCAGCTAGAAATGCACCAATTGGCTCTCCAGGACCAATTAAAACAACAGTTCCATTTGAAAATGCAGCACCACTAATTATTTTAGATGCGTAAGCACCAATAAATCCACTAACAGCACTCGAAAACATAACTAAAGGACTTGCTTTTAGTTTGTAAGCAACACCAATTCCTATTCCGACTCCAGTCATTACAGATGCCATTGTTCCAAACCAAACAATCATTTCTATATTTAATAAATTTCCAATTTGCTTAAGTATTAATCCAACAATCAAAGTTGAAAATAAACCTAGAGCCATTCCACTCAATCCATCAATAAAATATCTGTTTATAATAGCTTTTAAAAAACTTCTATTTTGATTCTCCATTTTCCCCTCCAAAAATCAATTTACATATAACATACACAGTATATACTAAAAATCAATAATTTAAATAGATATTTTCAATTTATGATATAATATTATAAAATACAAGGGGGGAAAATATGAAGAAAGTTTATATGGTTGATTTAAAGTCTAATAGTAAACATACTAATAAATTAAGTAAGCTAAAAAAACTATTTAATACAGTAAATTATGGTGATTTAATAAATGAAGGTGATTTAACAGCAATCAAAATTCATTTTGGCGAAGTTGGTAAAGATACTTATATTCGCCCTATTTTTACAAAACCTATAGTTGATCTTGTTAAACAAGCTGGAGGTATACCATTTTTAACAGATACTTCAGTGCTATATTCTGGTCCTAGAAATATAGGCCCAACTCATATTGAAGTAGCTCACAGCCATGGTTTTCTACCTTTAGTTACCGGTGCACCAGTTATAATTGCAGACGGTATAAACGGAAAAGATTATTGTGATATCACAATAAATAAAAAACATTTTGAAAAATGTCATATTGCATCTGGAATTGTTAATGCTGATAAAATGGTTGTATTAACACATTTTAAAGGTCACGAAATGGCTGGCTTTGGTGGATCTATCAAAAATCTTGCAATGGGATGTGCTCCACCAATAGGAAAAGCTGACCAACATTCAACTAAGCAAACTGTTAATCCTAAAAAATGTACTGGTTGTAAAGAATGTTTTAATAATTGTGCACATAACGCAATTGAAATGATTAATGGGAAAGCAAAAATTAATCCAGATATTTGTGTAGGATGTGGCGAATGTATGACAGTATGTAATTTTAATGCAATTTTTTTAGATTGGAGAACTGAACTTTCTGCATTTAACGAAAGACTTTCAGAATACGCATATGCATCAGTAAAAGACAAGGAAGTTCTTTATATTAACTTTGTGCTAGATATTACACCAAATTGCGATTGTGTTCCTTGGAGTAGCGAAACATTAGTACCTGATATTGGCATTCTTGCAAGCACTGATCCTGTAGCTATTGATAAAGCTTCACTTGATTTAGTAAATGCTGCTTATAATGGCCTTGTCGATGTTTTTAAATCAGTACATCCTAATACATTTGGTGAAATTCAAATAACTTATGGTGAAGAAATCGGTTTAGGTTCCACTGATTATGAATTAATAAAAATATAATTATTTCTAAGAAGCAAGTATCTATTATATATAAGATACTTGCTTTATTAATTAATCAATTTTTAATCCACCCAAAGCTTTTGCAAATGGATTTTCGCTTGAATTATCAACTTCATTTTTTTTGCTTTTATTTTGTTTTTTTAGATAATTCTTATAGTCGTTCTTACCACCTTTGCTATTTCTTTCTTTTTTCCTTTTTTCAAAAGCAGTCATACTTTCTTTATATCCACATGAACATGTAAATATTTGATTTTCTTTTGTTCCTCTTAAAGATAATTTCTTATGGCAATTAGGACATCTTGCATTAGTTACTTTTGAAATTCTTTCTCTATATCCACATTCCCTATCAACACAAACAAGACTTTTACCATATTTATTATCAACACTCATTAAAGGTTTACCACATTCAGGACATTTTTTTCCTGTTAAGTTATAATGTTTAAATTCTTTTTTTTCATTTTTTATTTCATTTACGACTAATTTTGCATATTCTCTCATCTCTTTAATGAAATCACTTTTTTGTAATTTTCCCTCTTCTATTTTTCTAAGATCTTTTTCCCATTTAGCCGTTAAAAGCGGACTTTTCATTTCTTTTGGAACAAGTTCAAGTACTTGATTTCCTTTTTTAGTAAGTTTAATATCTTTACCATTCTTTTCCATATATTTAGTATTATATAATTTTTCAATTATATCCGCTCTTGTAGCTACTGTACCAAGTCCTCCAGATTCAGTTAAAATATTCTTTAATTCTTTTTTATCATCCTGAATATATTTTGAAGGATTCTCCATAGCATCGAGTAAAGTTGCTTCATTGAAATATGCAGGCGGTTTTGTTTCTCCATTTGTTTTCTTAGCATTAGTAACTTTCAAAGTTTTACCTTTTATTTGATTAAATGTTTTTTTAGTACTTTCCTCACTATTATAAATACTTCTATATCCTAATGAAATAATATTTTTATATTTAGCTTCAAAAATATATTTCTCAATTTTTAATGCTAAAACTGTTTCCTCATATTCACAAGGAGGCATAAGAACTTCTAAAAACCTTCCAACTACCATTTCATATATTCTTCTTTCATCAATACTTAATTCGGAATTCATTATTACTTGTTCGGTAGGTATTATTGCATGATGATCTGAAACTTTAGAATCGTTTACAAAGTTTTTTGAAGCTTTTATTGGACTTTTCATAATGTTGAAAGCAGCTTTTCTATATTGAGCAGGTTGAATTGCTTTTAATCTTTCTTTTATAGTAGGTACAATATCATTAGTTAAATAGTTAGAATCTGTTCTAGGATATGTTAATGCTTTATATGATTCGTATAATCTTTGCATTATCGATAATGTCATTTTAGGTGAATATCCATATTTATTAAATGCATCCCTTTGAAGTGATGTTAAATCATATAATTTCTTTGAATATTCTTTTTTACTTTTTTTTGAAATATCGTTAACAACAGCATCTTTCCCTTTAATTTCTGATATAACCATACTTATTTTTTCTTCATCAAAAATTCTTGATTGTTCACTTTTATAAATAAAACTGACATCAATTTCTTTAACGTTTATTTTTAATCCATAATATTTTTTAGGTTTAAATTTTCTTATTAATTCTTCTCGTTGATTAATTAATGAAAGTGTTGGTGTTTGTACTCTTCCTAAACTTAATTGAGCATTATGTTTAGTCGTTAATGCTCTAGTTCCATTAATTCCTACCAACCAATCACTTTCTGCTCTTGCAGTTGCAGCTCTAAATAAATTTTCATAAGCCGCACCTGGTTTTAAATGATTAAAACCTTCTCTAATAGCTTTATCAGTAATAGATGAAATCCAAAGCCTTTTTACCGGTTTTTTAACCTTAATTTTTTCAATAATCCATCTTGCAACTAATTCACCTTCACGTCCAGCATCAGTTGCAATAATAATTTCATTTACATCTTTTCTTAACATCAATTTTTTTACAGTACTATATTGTTTGCTCGTTTTTCCAATTACTTTTGTTTTTAATTTGTCTGGTAAAATTGGTAAATCATTTAAACTCCAATTTTTAAATTTTTCGTTATAAACATCAGGATCACCCAATGTTACAAGATGTCCAAAAGCCCACGTAACAATTGAATCTTTTCCTTCAATATATCCATTATTTTTATTATGACATTTCAAAACTCTTGCAATCTCTTTTCCTACAGACGGTTTTTCTGCTAAAATCAATCGTTTACTCATTATATTCCTTTCAATTATTTATCTAATAATTTCCTTGCTAATTCTATCATATAGTTCACTTGTTTTGTTATTATCTTTAAAACTAATAATTATAATATTTAACTAAAACTCCTATAATAAAAAATGTAATAATTATCAAATATAACTCACTCACTAATTATCTCTCCTTTAAATCTATAAAATTCTTTATCGTCCTTTTCAATTTTAAAATTTCTTATTGAAACAACTTCATCTTTTTTTATATTGTAAACTGTGATTTTTACTATAATTTCTTCTTCATTCATTTCATAAATAGGAGTAAAATAAATAGTTTTATTAGCAAAACTTGTTTTAAAATTTGAACCTAAATTTTCAATATCTGTTTTCCAAAACAGTAAATTTCCACTTGAAGCTTCAATTTTCATTTCTAGATTCAAATTTTCATTTTCACATGTTATTTTTAAAGGCAATCCAGGAACCGATGACATGGTAGGAATATATCTTTCAATTACATTATCTAATGAATAATCATAATTTTGAAAATTAACTCTAATTATAATTAAAGTGATAACATTTAAAATAATTAAAGTTAATATTATTCTATTCCTATTTTTTAATACTTCTACCATGAGCCACCGCCACCTCCGCCACCTCCGCCACCAACTGAACCTCCTGAAGATGAAGAAGAATTACTTGGTGGTGATGACATTTCAGCGAATGAATGATTAAATGAATTCATCATATAATATGTGGTAAACGGTCTATTAGAAACATACCAACTTGGTCCTTCAAGTGTAAGATCTTTAATTCGTTTATCCCAAATTTCAGTTAAACCAAAAACCATTACATATGGAAGCATATCATAATAATATTCTGGATTGTCTTTAAATAACATTTCTAATTTATCTAGCTTTGCAGTTTCAAGGAAATTTTTAAATCCATAAATATTATTTAGTAAATCTTTTGCAAATGTTGAATATTTCTTTATTTTTGCAATAGAATAAATTGTAATCATATACAAAATAATTGAAATCAACATTAACATTGATAAAGAATTAAATTTAATAGCATTGAAATCAATATTTTTAATTATTTCCTTTATAATATCAAAAAACTTAACTATAAAAGCAATAAAAAACACATATTTGAAAATTTTTAAGAATTTCTTTTTACTAGATTTTTTATTTTTTCTAGTTGCAATTGAATAAAGAATTAAAAAAAATACTACAAAGACAATAAAAGAAAAAATCAGCACAAATAAATATGGAACTCCCATTAAAACCTTTAAATAAGTTGATAAAGTTAATGCTGTTAATATTGCAAGAACTATACTTAAAGCAATAATTCCATATTGAAAATTATTTTCTAAAATCTCTCTTTTTCCTCTATATCTATCTCTAACAAGACTTCTTGCAACATTGAGATTCTCATAAAACTCATGTTTTAAATCACTAGTTTTTACAGTTTTCCCATCGCCTAGCTTAAACATATCCTTGAATAAATGATATTCGTATCCATTACCAAGAGCTGTAAATTCAACTAGTCTTTCAAAATACATCGAATCTTTACTAAATATTCCTTTTTTCTCAACTTCATAAATTTTTAAATATCCTTTTGAAGCCCAATATATTATTATTGATGCCATATCGTCATTTGATAATTTTTCTTCATTAAAAACATAAGAAATTTCTGAAGGATTCAAATCATCAGGCGAGTAAAAATTAAGTACCGGTATTATTTTATTACTTCCATAATTAGCCGATCTAAAATAAATTGACCCTAACAAAATAAAAATCAATATAGCTAATAACAAATAAATAAAAACCATTGAATAAGCTTTTGAAACATCGGTAAAATAACCTTCGTCCAAATTTAATGCAACAGTTACTCCTTGGTAATTTGCAAGATTTTTTACATTTCCAGTTATTTTCATATTATCAACAGAAAATTCAACATTTTCACTTATAGTAGATCCGAAATAACCAGAAGTAATATTTAATTTTTCATTATTAAATTTTTTTGGCATATTAATTTGAAAATCAACATTTCTTATTGGAGTATCCCACTCAGTTCCAATCACATTAAAATAAAATTCATCATAATCTTTTATTAAATCATCGCCTGCATCATAAATATATTCTATTTGATATTTTTTACTATTATCAACATATATATCAGCATCACCTATTTTTATTTGAATATTACTCCCATTATTAGAAACTTCAAAATTATAGTTACTTAATAAATCAGGATCATATACATTAATATCAGATATTTTATGCGAATATCCATAAAGCATTGTTGGAATATCTCTAAATATTCCATGACGTGGCATACTAAAATCAACAGTTATTATTTCAGTAATATAATATACATTATTTTCTGTAACATCAATTTTTATATTATAATCATCTATTGTATAATATTCATCTGCAAAGCAAAAATTACTTACCGAAATCAATAGTATTATTAAAAAAAACAGTAATTTTAATTTTTTTCTCATGATAATCACCTAAAATTTTACTTTTACATTCTCCCTTTCAGATTCTTCAATCTCAAAGAAAGGTTTCTTAGAATATCCTAGCATATTTGCAATAATAACATTCGGAAATACAACAATTTCTTTGTTAAACACTTTTACCGAACCATTATAATATAATCTTGCATTTGAAATATCCTCTTCAATTTTTGTTAATTGATTTTGTAAATTTGTAAATCCTTCATTTGCTTTTAAATCCGGATAATTTTCAGCTAAAGCAAATATTGATTTAAGGCCCATAGCTAATTGATTATTAGCATTAATTTTATCTTCTGTACTTGTTGCAGAAAGCGCACTATTTCTCGCCTGAATTACTCTTTCAAGAGTTTCCTTTTCATGTTTTGCATATCCTTTTACCGTTTCAACTAAGTTAGGAATTAAATCATATCTTTTTTTCAAAAATACATCCATCGATGAAAACGCTTCATCAACATTAACATTTAATTTTGCTAGTTTATTGTATATAGATACAACAAATACCACTACTAATACTATAATTCCTAAAACTACCCATAATATAGCCATTTAATTTCCTCCTATTCTTTCCATTTTTTTAAAATTTCTTTAACAGAACGTTCCATTTCAGCACTAAATTCAGCTCCAGTTTTTCTTGCATAAAACATTTGACCGAAATTTTTGGCGTTATACTTATTGTTTTCAACATATAATTTCTCACGCGATTTAAACATATCCTCAAGCTTTTCATCAGATAATCTTTCATATGAATTTTCAAATACAATATATTTCCTATCAAATCTATCACGTCTTATAGTTTTATACCCATCTTCATAATAACCGAAACAAATCATTGTGATTGGAGTTGCATATTCAGGTAAATTTAACAATTCTTTATGATATTCAAAATTCTCTAAAATATCACCAATATAACAACTTCCAATATTTAATGATTCAGCTGCAATCACAGTATTTTGTGCAGCAATTAATGCATCCTCGCAAGCAAGCAAAAAATCGGATTCTTTTGGCTTTCTATATAACTTATTATTTTCTTTTAAATACCCATCAATATCACTTAATTTATAATAATCATGCCATTTTTGTTGATCAGCAACAAATACCATTACTAAAGGTGCTTTTTTAATGAATGGTTGATTATCACATGATATTGCAAGTTTATCTTTTAATTCTTGCTTGGTAATTAAAATAATTGAGTATAACATTTGATTTCCAGCAGTTGGTGCGCGCATTGCACTTTCTAAAATTAAATTTAAATCCTCATCACTTATTCTCTTATTTTTGTATTTTCTAAGTGAATTTCTCTGAGTAATTGTTTTTAAAACATCATTCATTTTTACCTCCTAAAAAAAATAAAACTCCTATTAATATTATAACAGAAGTTTTACTTATTATTATTTTATAAAATATTTTAAAACTTAAAACCTTTCATTGAAACTTCCAATTCTTTAATTAAGTTATTAAGTTCATCTATTGTAAATCCAAGACCTTGTGTTGAAGCCATTTGTTCTTCAGCCGCTGCTGACACTTCTTCAGTCGTTGATACAAATGTTTCTGTAATATCAGACATTTTATCAATCGAAGACACAACATCAATTTTAATATTATCAATTTCTGAAATTTTTTCAGATAAATCATTAATATTCCCTATTACATCTCCGATACTTATAGTTATATTATCAAACGCACTATCAGCATCTTTTAGATTTTTATTAATTAAATTAATAACTTTTCTTGAAGTTTCAACATCTTTATTAGTAATATCTATTGTACTATGAATTTCAGAAATTATTTCTCTAATCATTATTGTTGAATTACTACTTTCCTCAGCTAATTTTTTCACTTCATTTGCAACAACTGCAAACCCTCTACCAGCATCTCCTGCACGTGCTGCTTCAATTGCCGCATTAAGCGCTAGCAAATTCGTTTGCTCTGAAATTCCCTCTATCATAGTCAAAATTCCATCAATTTTATCAGATTTTTCATTTAATAAACTTACATTTTCAGCAATATTTTCACTTGTCTCAGTAGTTTTTACAATCCCTTTTCCAAGTGCAATAATTCTATCTTTACCTACTTCAGATTTTTCTTTCATCTCATTTGATTTTTTTAATACTTCATCCGAATTAGAAATAACCACTCCTAAATTATCCGCTAAATCATTAGTTTTATTCATAGAGAGTTCCATCTCTTTAGCCTGTTCTGATGCACCAATTGTAATATCCTCTATGGCTCTTGAAACTTCTTCCGATGATTTTCCAAGTTCATCTGTTGTTAATGAAACAACATCTGATATTTCGTTTGTATTTTTAACTAATGTTTCAACATTTAATACTAAATTTTTTATATTTTCTGTCATTACATTAAAACTTGAACCCAAAATGTTAATATCTTTTATTTTTTGATGTTTAACATTTACATTTAAATATCCATCTTTAGCTTTATTCATTTCCTCAATAACTACATTTAATTGCTTTGTAATTGAAGAAGTTATAATATTTGCAATTACTAAAGCTATTAATGAAAAAATAATTATAACTATTATTGTATTTTTTAATGTAATTCTTGCAGATGCCATATATTGTGCTTCAGGGACTAATGTAATAAGTTTCCAATTTTTCAAATTACTATATCCATAACTATAACTCTCATTATCTTTTTTATAATTTCCAATTCCTGCTTCATTAGCATTTAAAATAATATTCGCTTGATTTTCAGGCATTTGTATATTCTTGCCTGATAAAGTAGTAGCAAAACTTAATTCCTCATCCGGGTGTGAAATTATCATTCCGTTTGAATTTGCTAATAAATTATATCCTTTTTCACCTATTTTTGTCTCTGCTATTTTTTTACTAATAGCATCATAATTATATATCATTCCAATCATTCCTTTTGTAGCTCCACCGCTTTTAAGAGGTACTGAATATATAATTACTTTTGAATCAATACCATCAAAATTAGTAACTTCTGACCACAAAGGCATACCTGTTTCTATCGTATTTTTAAAGTATTCTTCAAGTAAAATATTATTTCTCGCTAATCTGCCGAAATCAGTATCTACTATTATTTCTCCAGACTGATTTGCAATAAAAATTCCTTTTGAAGTGACTTCTATACCAGTAACATATTCTTTTAAAATATTACTTACAGTAATTTTTTTACTATTTATATGATCTCCAGTAATAATTAAATCAAAAAGTTGTTTTACTTCACTATTATTTTTAATTACTTCACCAATAGCTTCATATTGAAGCATTTCTTTTGCAATAGAATCACTTAGGTTATTGTTGATAATTCCAATTTGACTTATTGCTTGCTCTTTTAAAGCTTCAGCTCCTCTATCATAAGAATATTTTCCAATAATAGATAATGGAATAATTACAAGTAATACAAAAGATATCATCAAAATACTTTTTAAACTGAATTCATTATTTTTCTTGTTTTTTGACTTTTGTTTTCTACTCTTTTTATTCTTCTTACTATTCTTACTTTTCTTCACCTGAAGTTCATTACTTTTTTCTTCTTCTATCATGTTCTCCCCCAATCAGAATACTGAAATAAATAATAAATAATATATATTATTATAAATTTGATTTATCTACGCAAACATATTATATCAAAATAATAGCTTTAAAAAAAGTATTTAGTAATTTTTATGTATAAAAATTCTTCAAAATGTTTTAGATAAGCCACTTGTAATAAGCTTTAATATGTGGAATCAATCTATTTAACTTTAATTGTCACTTGATTTAATACTCATTGCACTTTCCTAAGTAATAAAAAACTTTCGCTAATATTCTAACGAAAGTTTCAAATTATTATTCTTTTAATCTTGGATCAAGAGCATCTCTAAGTCCATCACCAAGTAAATTAAATCCAAGTACAGTTATCATTATTGCAAAACCTGGATACATTACAGACCATGGAGCTTGTCTCATATAACCTCTTGAATCTGCAAGCATTGATCCCCATTCAGCCATAGGAGGTTGTGCTCCCAAGCCAAGGAAACTAAGTCCAGCTGCTTCTAGAATTGCAGTACCTATTGTTAAAGTTGCTTGAACTAAAATAGGTGCTAAACAATTTGGTAATATATGTCTTGTTATTATTTGAAAATCAGTACAACCGATTGATATTGCTGCCTCAACATACTCATTTTCTTTTACTGAAAGCACAGAAGACCTAACAATTCTTGCAAATTTTGGTACATTTACTATTCCTACTGCAATCATAGCATTTACCAAACTTGGTCCTAATATAGTAACAATTGCAAGTGCAAGAAGTATTGTCGGAAATGCAAGCATTATATCCACAAATCGCATTACTATCATATCAATTATTCCACCATAATATCCAGCAAAAACTCCCATAGTAATTCCTAAAACTAATGCTATTCCCACTGAAATAACACCAATTTCAATTGAAATTTTAGCGCCATATAAAACTCTTGAAAACACATCTCTTCCTTGCGAATCAGTTCCAAATAAATATTCAGCCGAAGGTGCATCATGCCTTAAAGACAATTGCCCCGCAATTGGATCATGAGGTGCTACAAACGGTGCAAAAATCGCAAAAAATATTAATACTAATACAATAAATAAACCAAACATAGAAGTTTTACTTTTCATTAATCTTTTAAATGCATTAAGCCAAAGACTCTGGACTTCATGATTAACTTCATCTTTTAACTCTACTTTTTCTTCCATATGTCCCACCTCCCTTATTCTACTTTTATTCTTGGATCAATATACATATACGCTATATCTACAATTAAATTTACAAACACAAAGAAAAATGCAATAACAAGTATTCCACCTTGCACCATTGGATAATCTCTTGCCATTATTGATAAATACATTTTTCTTCCCAATCCTGGAAGTGAAAATACAGTTTCTGTTAGAACTGCTCCTCCAAGCAATAACCCAATCTGTAATCCAATTACAGTAATAATTGGTAAAAATGCATTTCTAATAGCATGTTTAAATATAACTACATTTTCTGCTAACCCCTTTGCTCTTGCAGTCCTAATATAATCTTGACGCATAACCTCTAACATACTTGATCTTGTCATCCTAGCTATAATAGCCATTGGTATTGTCGCTAAAGCTATACTAGGCATAAGAAGATGTTTTAATGCATCTTTAAATGCAGCAAAATTGCCTGCTTTTAAAGTATCTATTAAAATGAAATTAGTTACTCTTGGAATATCGAAGCTAACAGATAATCTACCTGAAGCTGGAAGCCATCCAAGTTTTAATGAAAATAACCATATCATTAATAATCCTAGCCAAAATATCGGTACTGAAACTCCTGCCAAAGCACCAATCATACTTACATTATCAAATATTGAATATTGTTTTACCGCCGCTAAAGTACCGGCTCCAATTCCTACTATAATTGCTATTAACATGGAAAGAAAGGAAAGTTCAACAGTTGTTGCAAATGCTGTAAATAATTCAATTGTTACAGCTTCGTTTGTAATTATTGATCTCCCTAAATCACCTTTTACTAAATTTTTTATAAAACTAAAATATTGTACATAAAGTGGCTCATTTAAGCCTAATTTTTCTTGTAAATCAAATACAGCTTCAGCTGTTGCTCTTTCTCCTAAAATTACTCTTGCTGGATCCCCTGGAATAAAATGTAAAATTGAAAAGGCTAAAATACTTACCCCAATCAGGACTGGGATTACTAATAAAATCCTTTTTATAATTGCATTGCCCATAATCAA
Organism: Clostridiaceae bacterium HSG29; assembly: GCA_030377915.1. GTDB lineage: Bacteria > Bacillota > Clostridia > Peptostreptococcales > Acidaminobacteraceae > HSG29. The sequence continues at coordinate 4,369 of JAUCFZ010000031.1, read as the reverse complement.
TTTCCCCCTAATATTTAATAAATACAATAGGGAATATATATTCCCTATTGTATTATCAATTTAATCTTCTATATCAACTTGCCAGAATGTAGATTCTCCACCTGTTGGATGTGGTACATAATTCTTAACTGCTTTTCTAGCAGCAATTGGTGGTGTTGAATGTACTAAAGTTACCCATGGTGCGTCTGCGTGAATAATTACTTGTGCTTCTTCATATAATTTAGCACGTTTTGCTTGATCCGGTTCTTGTTGAGCTTCTATTAATAAATCATGAACTGCATCACTCTTATAGAAAGCAACGTTACCTGCAGAACCAATATTTGCATTATCTTTATCTAATAATACATATATAAAGTTATCTGGGTCACCATTATCGCCAGTCCAACCTAATAAGTACGTATCATGCTCACCATTTTCACCTTTTTCAAGGTAAGTTGCCCAATCCATTGTTACTATTTCAGCTTTTACGCCAACAGCAGCAAATTGTGATTGTATAGCTTGAGCAATTTCTTTTGGTTGAGGCATATATGGTCTAGCAACTGGCATAGCCCATAAAGTAGTTTCAAATCCATCAGGATATCCAGCTTCAGCTAATAATTCTTTTGCTTTTTCAGGATTATATTCATATGCTTCTACATCATCGTTATATCCCCATAATGAAGGTGGCATTGGATTCTTAGCAGGTTCTGCTAATCCAGCATAGAATGCATCAATAATTCCCTTTTTATCAACTGCATAATTAAGTGCTTGTCTTACTTTTACATCATCAAAAGGTTCTTTCATCATATTCATAGCCAAGTATCCAACATTCATTGATGGTCTTAAATATAAATCTAAATTAGGATCTTCTTCAACTATTTGTGCATCATCAGGACTAACTCCAACCATCATATCAATTGTTCCTGCTTGAAGTTCTAAAAGTCTTGCAGAGTTATCAGGAATTGATCTGAAAATCATTTTATCAAGATGTGGACCTTCTCCCCAATATTCTTCATTTTTCTCTAAAACAATCTTATCATCTTTAATCCACTCAACAAATTTAAACGGACCAGTTCCTACAGGATTTTTAAATATATTAGCGCCATGCTCATCAAAAGCAGCAGGACTCATAATTCCAAAACAAGGCATTGCCAAGTTATTTAAAAATGGTGATGAAGGACTATTTAATTCAATTTGAATTGTATATTCATCAATAGTTCTAACTTCTTTTACTATTCCTGGATATCCACCAAACATATATCCCCAATATTCAAAATTTTCACCTGGAAATCTAAGTTCGTTATCTTCAAACATCCAACGATCAAAGTTGATTTTTACTGCTTCAGCATTAAAATCAGTACCATCGTGGAATTTAACACCTTCTCTTAATTCAAATTCCCAAATTGTTTTTTCTTCATTAGTAGTTTTCCAGCTAGTTGCCAATCCTGGAATAATATTTGTATTATCTACTTCATAATCAATCAATGTATCAAGAATAGTTCTTGCTACATAAAAAGATTCTCCGTCAGTTGCATTTGAAGGGTCTAAACTTACGCTATCACCACTTCTTGCAAATACTAAAATTTTCTCTTTTGGCTCTTCAGCTTTAGCTGGTTCTTCAGTTTTTGCAGGTTCTTCAGTCTTTGCAGGTTCTTCAGTCTTTGCTGAACATCCAACTAATGCAAATGTGAAAACTAAAACTAACACTAATAACAACGCTAAACTTCTTTTCATTTTTTTCCTCCTTATATTTATATATATATATTTAAATGAACTTTCATTTACAACAAATGATAATTCATATTAAATCTTTGCATGATGACATGCAACACTATGAGTATCATTTACTTTTCTCATCTCTGGCACATCAGTCTTACATATTTCAGTTGCATACATACATCTTGTATGAAATTTACATCCAGATGGCGGATTTGTAGGGCTTGGAATATCTCCTTTTAAAATAATTCTATTCTTATCCGCTTTAGGATCTGGTTTTGGAATTGCTGATAATAATGCTTGAGTATATGGATGTGTTGGCTTATCATATAAATCCTTATAATCTGATATTTCAACAATAGAACCCAAATACATTACAGCAACCCTGTCACTAATATGTTTAACAACACTTAAATCGTGTGCTATAAAAATCATTGTTAAATTATATTGCTTCTGTAAATCCATTAATAAATTTATAGTTTGTGCTTGTATCGATACATCAAGAGCAGATACAGGTTCGTCACATACTACTAGTCTTGGATTTGCACTTAAAGCTCTGGCAATACCAATTCTTTGTCTTTGTCCACCACTGAATTCATGTGGATATCTTGTTAAATGATATGGACTTAATCCAACAATATTTAATAGTTCCTTAACTCTATTCTCACGTTCTTTCTTCTCGCCTACATTAAAATTATTCATTGGTTCAATAATTGTTTCTCCAACAGTCAATCTAGGATTTAAAGAAGCAAATGGATCCTGAAATATAAATTGCATATCTCTTCTTACTTCTCTCATTTGATTTTTGGAAAGTTTATTAAGATCTTTTCCATCAAATTTTACTGTACCTGAAGTAGGCTCAATAAGTCTTAGAATACATCTTCCAGTAGTAGATTTTCCACAACCACTTTCACCTACAATTCCAAGAGTTTCACCTTCATTTAAATTAAACGAAACATCTTCAACAGCTTTAACATTAATAACATTTTTCGATAAGAAAGATCCTTTTTTTATTGGAAAGTATTTTTTTAAATCTTTTACTTCTAATAGTACACTCATTAAATCTCCCTCATTTCTAATATAAATGACACGCTACAAAATGTCCTTTTTCTATTTCTTTTAATTCAGGTTTTTCTTTATAACAAATATCTTTTGCATGGTCACACCTTTTTGCAAAACTACATCCTTTAGGTAAATATCTTAAATCAGGTGGTAATCCTTTAATTGGATCTAATCTTTCCCTATCATCATCAATAGTTGGAATTGATTTTAAAAGTCCCCATGTATACGGATGTTTTGGGTTTTCAAATAAAGTATCAACATTTGTATGTTCAACAGGTTTTCCAGCGTACATTACTAATACATCATCACATACCTCTGCAACAACACCTAAATCATGTGTAATCATTATTATTGCAGTATTAAACTCTTTCTTTAGTTCTATCATTAAATCAAGAATTTGAGCTTGTATTGTAACATCAAGAGCTGTTGTTGGCTCGTCAGCAATTAATAACTCTGGATTACATGAAAGTGCCATTGCAATCATAGCTCTTTGTCGCATTCCACCACTAAATTCATGAGGATAACTATTTGCTCTAATTTCAGCTTCAGGTATACCCACTTTTTGAAGCATCTGAATAGCTTTTTTCCAAGCTTGTTTCTTATCTAAATTTAAATGCAATCTAACAGCTTCTGCTATTTGTTCTCCAACTTTTATTACAGGATTTAATGACGTCATTGGATCCTGAAATATCATTGCTACTTCGTTTCCTCTAATATCTCTCATTTGTTTTTGATTCAGCTTAATAAAATCATTCCCTTTGAAAATGATTTGGCCATCAACAATTTTCCCAGGTGGTTCAGGTACTAATCGCATTATTGAAAGTGCTGTAATTGATTTTCCTGATCCCGATTCCCCAACAATACCTAAGGTTTTTCCTCTTTTAAGATCAAAACTTACTCCATCAACAGCCCTAACTTGACCCGCTTCAGTAAAAAAATGAGTTTTTAAATTTACTACTTTAAGTAACTCATGTTCATTCATTTTGCACCCCTTATTTACATATGTTTTTTTTTATAATATTATTTATATAATACTTTATGATATCATTTTTCTGAATAAGTTGTCAAACTATTCAAAATATTCAAAATATTCATATATATTTGAAATAATTATTACGTAAATTTAATATTTCATAAATTTATGTAATTTTAACTTATCTAATTTTCAAAGTCAAGTGATAAAATTTTAACTAATTACAAAAAAACGGATACTAATTATATCCGTTTTTTTAATCTAATTATTTTTTATTTTTCATAGCCAGTTTCTTCTCATTCTTTTCCATATACATTTTTCTATCAGCAATCTTAAAGATTCCATTTAAATCTTCTTTATTATCATTTTTTATTGCTAAACCCAAAGAAATTTCAATTGCTTTAGGTAATAATTCTAATTCATTAAAATAAATTACTTCTTCAATAATTCTTTTTTTAATTTTATTAGCAATGTCTTCAGTAGTATCTGGCAAGATTATAGCAAACTCATCTCCTCCAATTCTTGAAACTATATCTCCATTCCTTGTAGATATATTAAAAATTCTAGCTATCTCTTTAATATATTTATCTCCAATCTTATGACCATAATTATCATTAATATATTTAAGATTATCTAAAT
>JAUCFZ010000244.1 GCA_030377915.1 Clostridiaceae bacterium HSG29 | reverse complement strand
ATCTCCAAGAATGAATGTAGTTGGAGATATTATTATGAATATTGATGATACTTCAGTAGCTTTAAAAGGTGCAATAAAAGAAACTTTAGAAAGTGAAGATTTGACATTAATAAATGGCAGATTTTTAAATGATTTTGATATTAATTCAAATAAAAGAAATATTGTAATTAGTTCTGATTTATCTGAAACAATTAATAAAAAAGTAGGAGATGGGATTTTAATAAAAGCAAGAAAAATAACATATTCTTACAATATTGTTGGGATTTATGAAAGTCAAAGTTCATTAGGTGGCTTTGAGCAAGAATCAATTTATATTCCATATACTACAATAAATTATATGAGTAATTTAGGTGGAAGAGTTGGTAGTATTCAAATTGATTTTGTTGATGATATTGATTTTGAGAAAGCTAAAATAGATGTAATAAATGTACTTGAGCGAACTAATAGAAATGTTGGTGAGGATCTTTATAAAACTTTTAGCGCTGATGATATGATTGACAATATTTCTAATGCATTAGGACAAATGACATTATTTATTACAGCAATTGCTGGAATTTCACTTCTTGTTGGTGGAATAGGTATAATGAATATAATGCTTGTATCAGTTACTGAAAGAACAAGAGAAATAGGAACTAGAAAAGCAGTTGGAGCAAAATATAAAGATATAATGCTTCAGTTTTTAATAGAATCGACAGTTATATCTTTAATAGGTGGACTACTTGGAGCAATATTTGGTATAATTATTACAAATATTGCAGGTAAAATGATGTCAATTAGTTCTGTATTTTCAATAGAAGCACTTGTAGTTGCATTTGTTTTTTCTAGTTTGATTGGTTTGTTTTTTGGTATATATCCAGCAAATAAAGCAGCTAAACTTAATCCAATTGATGCTTTAAGATATGAATAATGGAGGTCAGTTATGACTATTCGTAAAAAAATTGTTTTAATTTATTTAATAGCAATAATAATTCCTGCAATTATTTTTACGTTCACTTTTCGAATTATTAATGATGATTATAAAAAACAATTTAATGATTTTGATAAAAGAGAAATAAATAGAAGTGAATTAATTAATAAATCTATCATAAACCTTGCTGGATTAATAATTAAAAAGGATTATAAACTTTCGGATAGTTCTAAGGAATATCTTGATGAATATTTAATGCAATTGCCTTATGGTTTGGCAATTGATTCTGAATTTGGATATTATGAATCTAAAGATTTTAATGATTTAATAAATGATAAATATGAAATAACATATATGGATATAGATTATGAAATATTTATTTCTCATTATAATCCAATAATAGATTTTCAAAAGAAAAGAACAACTGATAATATAAAAATAATTGCAATATTTATAATTTTATATATAATCCTTCATATTTTATTTATTAGATATGTATTAAAAATTATTTTACTCCCTTTAAAAGACATGAAACAATTTGCAATTGAAATGAAAAAAGGAAATTATGATTATTTAATTGATTATAAAAAAGATGATGAAATCAAAGAAGTATATGATGCTTTTGAAAATATGAGGAAAAGACTTAAAGAATCAGAGGAAGTAAATATAAAATATACTGAAAACAGAAAAAAATTAATTGCAAATATTGGTCATGATTTAAAAACTCCAATTGCTGCAATAAGTGGTTATGTTGATGGAATTGTTGATGGCGTAGCAAATACGCCAGAAAAATTTGAAAAATATGTAAAAATAGTT
>JAUCFZ010000030.1 GCA_030377915.1 Clostridiaceae bacterium HSG29 | reverse complement strand
TAGAAAACAAACTTGAACAAAGAATAAAAAACTATACAAGGCATAGATTATTAATCATTGATGAAGTTGGGTATTTACCAATTGGTTCTGAAGAAGCAAAAATGTTTTTTCAACTAATTGATAAACGCTATGAAAAGAAAAGCACTATTATAACAAGTAACATTAATTTATCAGATTGGAATACGATATTTAAGGATAGCATGATAGCAAGTGCAATACTAGATCGTTTAATACATCATTCAAGTATAATAAATATTATGGGTAATTCATATAGAACTGCATATGCTTTATCAAAATTATCAAACGAAACTGATGAAGAACAAGCTATTTAATTTGATAAAAGTGTACATCTTTATTTAAGCAAAAACTAGCATTTTTATCTTGACATTTATATCTCTATAGGCATTACCCTACTTCTTCGATACTATGATGTAATCCGACTCCCTATGGCATTAGATTTCCAACTTTATTATCGCTTGTACCATCCTACTTTTTCTGTATAAAGAGCTCATAGGGTCTCCCAAGTTGACTGTGATTTATCAATGTATAGCATGCGATGGTCAACGACCCCGGAGAAGCCAAAATATTCTCGCTTATCAAATATTTTAATATTGTTTTCCACTCAGGCAACAGTGTCAACCTTCTCAATCGGTATTCCGAGGCTCAATCCCTTCAACTTTCGCTTACCGCCTACTACCCAACTGTGTACGCTTAACATCATAAGTTAGCTGATGATGTCCAACACTCGCTATGAGTGGTTTGCTAAACCTTTCTCAATGGGTGTCCCACTCACTATAAATCACGCCCTTTTCTTGGCGCACTGCCTGGCACGGCTAGGGATATAGACCGTTTTATAGTTCAATAAATAAATTTTCTAAAAGTAAAATCCAACTAAAATTCTAGAAATTCAATCATTTGGGTTTCTTTTTTTATGTTGAAAAGATTAATTTATACTATAAATTGAGTATATTTTAATTTATGAGAGGGACTGGGACAACAACATCTTAATCTAACATTTTAAAATCACTTAATTGTCCAGAATATCTCTCAACATATTCCAAAACTATTATGTCAGGATTTATATTTTCAAATAATTCATTATTATAATTCTTTCTGTGAATCACATACACATCCGAAAAGTCACTAGTCAAATGCGGTATAAGCGCAATTCTAAATGAATCTCCAATAAATAGTATCTTTTTCTTATAAGTTGCATCATTATTAAAATAGAAAGTATCACCATAATTGTCAATAGCAGTACTTTTATCAACTAAATATTCTTTAGCATTATTAAAGTACCATTTCATTTTAATCATATTAGCTAAACCATTTGACGCACTTTCATGCTGAATTAAATCATGTTCACTAATAAATTGTCTTTCTAAGTAATCCCTCTCTTTCCCTAAAAAATGTAACAGTTGTTGCTCCGCTATATATGCCCCCAATTGATTCCAATGAGTATCATACTTATAATATAATTGATAATCCTTACTAAGTTGACACAATTCTTGTTTAGGGTAAATAATAGTTATATCTGTATTATTTTTCAAATAACTAACAAGCACATCCGTTCTATTTTTTTCTTTTATTTTCTTAATTGAATCAGGCATTTTATCAGCATACACTAGTTCCTTATTTGGTGGTATCATAACAACAAATTGAATGCCTTTATTTTTCAATTTTGAATTTGTTTCTAATAAATTTTTTTTAATATTTTCCATTTCATTATGTGCCAAATAATTTACACCTTGAAAATCTGAAATTGAATTTCCATCAGTTTCACTTTTATAGAAGAGCCAATTATCTTCTCCTAATAGCACTTGTCTTGATCTTATATCTTTTGTCAGAAAAAACATTAAATTGGCATCTATTCCAGCAAATTCACCCCTTAAAAAAATATTATTGAAAAAAACTTGCTCAATTTTTTCAATAATAACCTTTGTCATTTGCAATCTTCTAAAAATAGAATCTAATTTATTAAAAACTAAATTTGATTCAGTAGATATATTTACTCTATCTACATTCAGATCAGCACTTGTCTGTTCTGTTATTTTATCATTTGTACTTGAAATGATTTTCATTCCAATTTTCTCAAAAGTTACTATACTAATAACAAATATGATTACTATAAACATTATAGCTATTATCTTATTCCTATTAAATTCAAAAAATGATTTCATAACATTCTCCATTCGTATATTAAAAATTAAAATAAATAAAAGGATTATAACTACTGTTGACTATTGCCGATACCGAAAGAATAAATATCATTATAATAGTCGCAGTGTACATGATATCCCAGACCAATTTCTTTTTAACTTTTTTCTCAATCATTTTCATTAAAGGCATTGAAAATACAATTGCAATTATATAAAATACTATATATCCTTTTAAATAGTGAATCGCAAGACTATCTACTAATTCTGCCGAACTAGCTCCGAACATAATCTTAATATATGAAATTGATGTACTTATGCTCTCTGATCGAAATAAAACCCATCCAATAATTACAAAAAACAATGTATATATATGGCCGAAACTCTTTAGTTTTTTATTAATTCCTGTTAATTTTTCAATAGAAAGTAACATAAAATATAAAACTCCCCATGCTATGAATGTCCAATTTGCCCCATGCCATATACCCGTTAAAGACCAAACAATAAATAGATTAAAAACAAGTCTGCTTTTAGTTTTTACCTTACTGCCCCCCATAGGAAAATAGACATAATCCCTAAACCAAGTACTTAGTGAAATATGCCATCTTCTCCAAAATTCAGTAATTGACTTTGAAATATAAGGATAGTTGAAATTTTCCATAAAACGGAATCCGAACATTCTTCCTAATCCAATAGCCATATCAGAATATCCACTAAAATCAAAAAAAATCTGGAATGTATATGCAAAAATTCCCAACCAAGAAAAAGATACAGATAGTTCACTTGATGGCAAATTAAAAGCCTTATCTGCAACAATTGCCATATTATTAGCAATTAGAACTTTTTTCCCAAGACCAATAACAAATTTTTCTACACCATATGAAAAATCATCAAAACTTTCTATGCGGTGATTTATTTGTTCTTCTACTGTTTTATATCTAACAATAGGACCTGCAATCAGCTGCGGAAACAAGGAAATATACAATGCAACATTAAATAAATCAACCTGAACTTCAGCATCTTGTCGATATACATCTATCACATAAGAAACGGCTTGAAATGTAAAGAAAGAAATTCCAATAGGAAGGACGATAGTCGGAATTAAAATATCAGTATTCATAAGTCTATTAATATTCTGAAGCGTAAATATTAGATATTTACATATAAACATTATAGAAAAATTCATAAGTAACATTGCTATAATAATTAATTGGGCCTTCCTCTTATTATTTCTAAACTTATCTACAAATAAACCAAAAGCCCAATTACCTCCTATGGATAAAATCATTACCATAACAAACCAAGGTTCACCCCAAGTATAAAACCCTATGCTTGCAGCAAGTAAAAAAAGATTTCTAGAACGTCTCTTTTTTAGAATAATATAATATACACCAATGACAATAGGTAGAAACAAAAACAAAAAAACATTGCTTGAAAACAGCATATAAACCCTCCCCAACACTTATTAATTTCAATAAAATCTTATATTTTTTTTGATAAAATAAGTAACATATTTAAAAATTCGAATATAGGTTTCTTTACATAACATAAGGCTCTCAAAATAAAAAAACAATCATTTGTCATTTATTTACTAATTATAATTGTTAAAAAAATTTAAGCAACTAAAAAATTTTATCCGAAAAGTGGTATTAAGATATAATAATTACATGGTAAAATAATAAATGAAATAAATCTAATGTTAAACAATTGGACTTTTAGAGAAAATTTTAGTTGACATTTATAATAGTTTCACGATTTTTCTGTAAAGCCTTTTAATCCCAACATTATCCCCCACAACTCACCTTTATTTTTATTGGCCCCTGCTGTGCTTTGAAGGTTAATACGTGAAGGTGGCGAACAAAATCCCTTGTACTGATAAGTTATTCATCAATATTATATTTATTTTCCAATGCGTATAGTATAGTTTGTTTAGTTGTCAGTATCACTAAGTTGCATAATTTCTACCTATTACACCTTTATTGAATATATTTGTTTACTCTACGCGTCAGCTTCAGAATAATTTACACTCCTGTGTACATCTTATCATAATAAGTAGCATAGTCACCCGAAATGATGCTCTCAATCCATTCATTATTTTCAAGGTACCACTGGATTGTTTCTTTCATCCCTTGCTCAAATGTGTACATCGGTTCCCATCCAAGTTCAGTTGTTATCTTAGTGTTATCAATTGCATATCTTCTATCATGGCCTGGACGATCTTTTACATATTTAATTAAAGATTCTGATTTACCAAGAGTGTCAATAATTAATTTTACAATTTCTATATTTGCTCTTTCATTATTTCCGCCAATATTATATACTTCTCCATCTATACCTTTATGAAGAACTGTATCAATAGCTAAACAATGATCAGAAACGTGAAGCCAATCGCGTATTTGCATTCCATCTCCATATACAGGAAGATCTTTTGCTTTAAGTCCGTTGTTAATCATCAATGGAATTAATTTCTCTGGAAACTGATATGGGCCATAGTTATTACTACACCTCGTTATGTTCACTGGCATACCAAATGTTTCATTATACGCTCTAACAATCATATCTGCACTTGCTTTCGTTGCTGAATACGGACTATTAGGCATTAGCGGCATTGTTTCTACAAAAATCCCAGTTTTTCCAAGTGCACCATAAACTTCATCTGTTGATACTTGAAGAAATTTAACGCCTTCTTTATATTCTTTACAATATTTATCATTAGGATTAATCTTCCAATATTCCTTAGCAACATCAAGTAATGTTTGAGTACCAATAATATTAGTAGTTAAAAACACTTCTGGCTCTTCGATACTTCTATCTACATGAGATTCTGCTGCAAAATTAACAATATAAGTGATATCATTTTTCTTAAATATTTCTTCTATCTTTTCTCTGTCTCTTATATCAGCTTTCACAAAAAAATAATTACATAATACATCTATATCTTTTAAATTCTCAAGGTTACCAGCATATGTCAGTGCATCAATATTTATAATTTTATAATTAGGATATTTTTCTAGCATTAATTTAACAAAGTTACTACCAATAAATCCCGCTCCACCTGTTACTAAAATTGTTTTCATTTCACTAATCCTCCTGACTTTTTAATTCTTCTATAAATCTTGTTAATGCTTCTTCCCAGTGTGGCAATCTTCTCAGTCCAACCTTATCTATATTCTTTTTGGATAATCTAGAATTTAGCGGTCTCTGTGCTTTAGTTTGATACTTATCAGTAGGCACCGGATTAATTTTCATGTTAATTCCCAATTTTTTAAATATTACTTTAGAGAACTCATACCAGCTACAATAACCTTCGTTCACACCATGGTAAGTTCCGTATTCCTTTGTTTGAACTAAATTAACAATGAACTCAGCTAAATCCTTTGTATATGTTGGTGCTCCTATTTGATCACTCACCACATTAATTTCATTTCTTGATTCAGCTAGCTTTAGCATCGTCTTTACAAAATTATTTCCATTTAGTCCATACACCCAAGAAGTTCTAATTACGAAGTGTTTATCAATTAATTCTCTGACGATTTTCTCACCTTGTTCTTTTGTATATCCATAATAATTAATAGGATTTGGCTTCTTTTCTTCGGAATGCGGCTCTTGTCCTAGACCATCAAAGACATAATCTGTACTAATATAAACTACTTTAGCATTAATATCTTTACCTACTTCGGCTACAGCTCTAGTACCCTCTCCATTAACTAAGTAGCATAAGGCTTTCTCTTCTTCTGCATTATCAACCGCTGTATAAGCAGCACAGTGAATAATCACATCTGGTTTTTCCTTTATGATATATTTTTTAACTCGATCTTTATTTATAAGATCGAATTCATCTCTTCTTGGAGCAATAACCTCGAATTCCATTTCTTTTAATCGCATCATAACATCATAACCAAGTTGCCCATTCCGTCCAGTAACCATAAACTTTAGGCTGAAATCAACATCACTATCCTTAAGTAATGGTGCTTTTAAATCTTTTTCTGATAGTATTGGATCCTCAATTCCCCAATCTATGCCAATTTCTAGATCATTAAATCGAATACTTCTATCACACTCAGGTGCATAGTATTCATCAACTTTGTATTGAACTTCTGCATTGTCAGTTAGTGTTAAAAACCCATGAGCAAAACCTTTAGGAATGAGAAATTGTTTTTTATTGTATTCGGACAACTCTACACCAACCCATTGTTTATATGTAGAGGATCCTTTTCTAAGATCAACTGCCACATCAAGGATTCTTCCTTTTGTACACCTAACTAATTTAGTTTGAGCTTTAGGATTTGTTTGAAAATGCAATCCTCTTAACGTTCCTTTTTTAGTAGACATAGAATGATTATCTTGAACGAAATCTATGTCAATACCTAACTCTTCAAATTTAAGTTTTGAATATGTCTCAATAAACCATCCTCGATGATCTCCAAAAAATCTTGGTTCAATTATCAAAACATCTTCAAGTTCTGTTTTTATAATATTCAATGAAGCACCTCGCTTAATATCTAATTTTCCCTTCGGCAACTTTATTTAAGTGCTCTCCATATGGGGATTTTCCGTATTTTTCAGCAGATGCTAAAAGTGTTTGTTTATCAATCCAATTATTATAATAGGCTATTTCCTCAAGAGCGGAAATCTTTATACTCTGTCTTTTTTCTATCATTTGAACAAATTCAGCTGCTTCAACAAGACTATCCATTGTTCCTGTATCAAGCCATGCATAACCTCTCCCGAGCAATTTCACGTTTAAAGTGCCATCCTCAAGGTATATTCTATTCAGAGACGTAATTTCAAGTTCGCCTCTTGCTGAAGGTTTAACTTTTTTAGCGAACTCAACTACCCTATTATCATAGAAATAAAGTCCTGTAATGCAATAATTTGACTTTGGATTCTGAGGTTTTTCTTCTACAGAAATTACCTGTCCTTCTTCATCAAATTCAACTATCCCAAATCTCTCAGGATCATCTACGTAATATCCAAATACTGTGGCTTTTCCATTTCGTGCATTTTCCGACGCTTCTTTAAGAATCGGAGTAAATCCATTACCATAATAAATGTTATCCCCTAGAATCATCGCCACATTATCGTCACCAATAAATTCTTCTCCTATAATAAACGCCTGGGCTAAACCATCTGGAGATGGCTGTTCAGCGTATGATAAATTTATTCCAAATTCACTTCCGTCACCTAAAAGTTTTTCGAAATTTGGCAAATCTTTTGGTGTTGAAATAATTAAAATATCTTTTATACCTGCCAACATGAGTACAGAAAGTGGATAATAAATCATTGGTTTATCATATACCGGTAGCAACTGCTTACTAGTTACCAATGTCAATGGGTATAACCTTGTTCCGGATCCTCCTGCTAAAATAATTCCTTTCATATGTGTTCTCCTCTCATTCCGTGATTTTATAATCTCCTTTATTCTTTATAAACATAAATATAGAACTTAGTTCTTGTTTATTAACTATCAAAACAGCTATTATTACTAAAAAAACTAAAAATGGTACACTAACAGTTATAAACCATGAAAACAGAATCACTAACACTGTATTATAGAAAAAGTGATTCATCTTAAAGTTAAACCAAAGCTTTCGCGAAATAATAGTCTTTAGCCAGAATAATATTATAAATGAAATTCCTGTTGAAATTGCTGCACCTAAAGCCCCTTGCTTAGGAACTAAAATAAAGTTACCGAATAGATTTATAGGAATAATAATAAATAAAATGATAGAGTGAAATTTTGTTTTCTTATAAAAATTAATTCCCAGGCCAGTTATAAGAGTAACTGTCTCCATTATTACCATAATTAGCAAAAAAGGAACAATTAATGAAACTCCATGATATTCCTCTGGGAAAAATTTAAGTATGAAATTTAGAGATACTACTAATACTACAAAAGAAATCACCATTACTGTCATAATAATATTACCTAGTTTACTAAATTTATTATTATCCACTTTACTCTCGAACCATCTATATGATATAGGTGTCCAAAAATTTGAGAAGCTTGCTTCTATGATTCCTATAATCATTACAATGCTAAGCGCAAGACTATAAAGACCTATTTGCTCAAAATCAGCCCATATTCTTAACGCATATTTATCTGTTGAATGTAACAGCTTTGCACCAATTATTGCTGGAACATAAGGTATCCCGTATTTGGATAATTTTTGAACAATTAGTTTAGTAGGTTTCACGTATTTCTTCCAATGTTTCCAAGATAAAACTAAACCCACAGAAGTAGTAGCTAACAATGAGCAAAAATAAGCTGCTATTATGGAACCAAAATTTCTACCAAGATACATTAAAAATATAATAACGAAAACCAAAATTGATAATTTCTCAAATATTATTAGAATCGCATATATTTTACCATTTTCCTCCAAGCGAATATTTAACTTACTAAAATTTAATACTACCATTAGGATATTTGATAATACTATTAACATAATAAACTCAGATTCTCTTTCCCCGAATAATAAATATGAAAGTTCATTTTGAAATGCATAAGATATCATCATAATTATTAACCCAAATAATAATGGAATAAGTATACTACTATATAGCAATTCGCTTTCTTGATTTAACTTTTTATATGAGGAATATTCTCTCAAATAAGCTCTATCATAACCTAACAAGGTGAAAGTTGAAACCAATATTAATGTTGTTTGATACATTGTCGCTTTTCCAAGCTCTTCGGGGCTAATAAACCATATAATTATTGGAACGGTTATTCCCGAAAATAGTGCAGCAATAAAAGTTCCAGTAAAAAATTGAAAGAACTGTGTGATTAATTTTCTACTTGACTCACTCATTTTTCTAATACCGCCCTAACTTTTTTAATATGTTGTTTTTCATTCTGTAATTAAGTATCTTCCAACCATCACAAAAATTTTTTTTAAAATTTGAATCAAGTTCTTTACATATCATGTATAATGAGTAATTATCATCCCAGATATTAAAGTCAGGTTTGTACTTTCCACCAAGGGTATTATAAATTTTACTTGGTATATTACCGTCACTCTTAAATAATCCATCTGTTACAGAAAATGAGAAATCAAAAATTAACAATTCCATTTCATTTTTTTTATTATAAGTTATAAAAATATTTTCTGGTCTTATATCTCTATGTGATATATTTCCATTCCAAAAAATCTGAGATATTAATAAAAGCTTTTTTATAACATCTTTCCGTTCAGTTATAGTTAAATTATCAAAATCTATCTCACTTAATTTTTTTGTGTTTATATACTCCAAAATCATATAATCTTCTTTATACTCATTATTGAAAGCAATAATATTAGGAGTAATTTTATCAATAGGATTAATTTCATTAACTTTGGATATTGCACGTACCTCATTAGAAATCAGCCTGTGAGTCCCTCCAGTTTTTATAAATAACTTAACATTATTCGAATCTAATCCATAAAAATATTTATGACCTAAATGCCATTTATCTTTTTTAATTGGTTTAATCACTTTAATATCATGATTCTTTCTAAGATATGAACTAAATGATTTTAGATTTCTAATACACCAATACAAAGATGTAAAATATCTAATAATGCTTTTAATTATTTTTTTTAACTTCTGCAATACTATATTACGAATTTCATTAATTTTTTTCATTATACACATTCAATACTCTCCTTAGTCTAAATAGATTTAAAGAAACATATTTGTAAAAAATTTTAGATAGCGGAATATTGACTCTGATTACTGATTTATTGAAGAAAACACTATAATCCTTAGGAAATGTAAAACTATAACCTTTACTGCTCATAAATTCTTTTAACTCAGTAATTAAATAATTCTTATCTTTATTTACAGTTAAATCAGTATTAATTTTAGATTTCATAGTATCAATTCTAACTTTATAGTCCTCAGCAATATCCTTCTTGTGAACAACGGCATGATAAATCAATGAGTAATAATAGTTATAATAATCCATATGATAAAAACCTCTATCATAAATTCTATTCTTAATCATCTCATATTCCCATTTACTATCGTAGTAGCCATCACACACATACCTAAAATCAAACTGTACAGGAATATCATTAATCATTACTATATTGTTTACTCTTTTTCCATCGTGATAAAAATCATTCGAGTTAGTAATATATTTCATGTTTTCGTAATTTGTTGTTAATATATCAATATCACCATGATTTTCAATATGATACTCATCTGGCAATGGTTCAAAATTTCTTAATACTACATACTCAATTGTAGAATTTAATACATAAAACAATTCATTTAAATCATTCCATCCGTTTGCACCTATTAAATTACATTTATTTTTTTTGATTTCGCCATCAAACTCAGAATTCTTACTCATATAATCACTGGTATTTAATCCTTTTAAGAGTGTTAAATCGTGATTTGTTTCAACTTCATCATTTGTAGCGTGAATTAAGTCAGTAGCTCCTGTCCACGATCTATACATTTCTTTGGAATCAAACATGTTTATATTTACTATCCTAGGACCTTTAGTTGTTTTTCTAATAGCATATACAGGATTTTCATCTTGAATAATTATTAATAAAAAAGGCCCTATACCACATCTTCTTTCTTTTTTTGAATTCTTAGGTAAACTTACACCGTAGAATCTTGTTAAATTTTCTGAAAATTTATCGTAATCCCATATAACTTCAACAATTTCCAATATTTTGAAATTGTTTTTTATATCTTCAATAATCTCACTTTGGCAATACCTAGACTTTTCCCACAAAATAAATAAATGTAATTCCTTTTTCCCCATATAAATACCTCTCATCCTTAATAAAGTTTGATTAAATTTTTTTAAATAGAATCAGTATTTTAAACAAAATATCATCAAAAAAATTTTGACGACTAATTTTTTTTGTTAGTACAAACCTAATTCGATACGCAATGTTTTTTCTTATGTCAAAGAACTCATTTAACATTTTTTGATTTTCTTTAGTTAGATCATTATAAAAAATCCTATTCAATTCATTAGCATGATGCATAATAAATGGCAAACTGCTACCACTCTTAAATCTTTTTATCCTCTTTACCCATAGATTTACTTTATTTTTATATGACCCAACTGCATTGTTTCCATGCTGTCTATACAAAATTCTAGAATCACTATCATATACAACCTCGCCTATTCCAGAAATAACTTGATACATCCACCAATCATGCATTCTCAATTTTAGTGGAACCTCCTTTAATAAGTGCTTTCTAGCTTCATCATTTATCATTATTGTACATCCAGTAAAAATATTTTGTATTAATGCATTGTTAAATGACGGTACTAACTCTTTAACCGCATTTTCTCTCATAATCATTAAATCTTGATCCACAATAGTTACGCTCGATCCATATAAAATTGGTTTTTCGGAATTTTTATGGATAATAATATTAGTAGCTCTTGAAATTTTATCTTTCAACCATACATCATCTTGATCACAAAACGCATAATATTTTGCAGATTTTGCAGTCATCAACAATTCAAAAAAACTACTTACAACACCAATGTTTTCCCCATAAATAATATTTATTGATTCATACTTCTCTTCTAGAGTATTTAGTATCTCCACCGTTCCATCTGTAGAACCATCATCTCGAATAAAAATTTCAATGTGAGGATAATCTTGATTTAATAGACTTTCAATTTGATCTCTTAGATATAATTTACCATTATATGTAGATAAAAGAATTATTACTGTGTCATCATTGAAATTCTCAATCATTTAATCTCCCCCTTAATAAAAATTTTCCTTTCTGACATTAAAGCCAAAATTATCCAAAACAGTGTATTCCTAATACCGTTATGCGTCAATCCATATAACATTAAAAAGAAAATAATATTCCAGTTTTCAAATTTATCATTTTTCATTGCTAAAATAATAAATAATGAAAATAATAAACTTCCTATAAAACCATATGAGACTTGAATATTCCCTATTGTAGAATGAAACTCTATATTTTTATGCTTAAATCTCGAATAATCACCCTCTCCGGCACCGAAAATCCAATACTCAGGATGTTCAAATATTCTATAATATCCTCTTGCTCCAAAATTGTCATCACTATCACTTCCAATACTTGCAATTCTTCGTTCAACACTACTGATGAGACTATTGCTTTGAATTATATCTGTTGTATGGTATATTACACCTACACCTATAGATAAGAAAACTAAAAAAATAACAACCTTTCTCTTCAAAGTCTTATTTGAACTCTTTGAAAACACATAAAATATTAGTAATCCAATATGAGCTATTATTGCAGCTTTTGATAATGATGCAAGTGATAGAATAGTAGAAAATAAAACACCTACTATTAACCATTTCGCATGTACTTTTATTTTTTTACTCAAAAATATAATATATGATAACATTAACAAAGCATAATATCCTAATTGATTAGGATTATTAAAGCTTCCTATTGCTCTAACACTTGATTGATCGACAAATAGATACACTAGTAATTCAACAGTTAATGAAAATAAAATTGCTTTGTACGTTATTCCATACACTTGGTTCTCATACTTATTAACTAATGCAATTATAAATATAAAAATTATAAAATTGTAAATATAAAATGCTGTTGATCTCAAGAAATCATAATCATCAGTAAAACTAAGTGACCATAAATTAACTATAGTAATCCAAGAAATAAACAATAATCCTATAAGCAAAATAGGTTTACTTACCTTATTAAATCTAATGCTAAATTTAAATGATACAAAATAAACAACAATCCCCGTTACCAAAAAAAAATCTGCAATTTGAGGCAACCCACTGCTCCAAAGATAAAATGGGTTTAATATAAAATAAAGACTATATAAAAGAAGCACTGCTCTATCTAAAACACTCATTTTATTACCTCTATTTAAAGAAATTGATCGTTCTTTAATCATCATAAATACTCACGGTACCATTCTATTGCAGTATCAATTCCCCTTTTAAAACTCCAACTAGGATCATATATAAGCAACTCTTTAGCCTTACTTATATCAGCATTACTATGCTTAATATCACCTTTTCTATCCGATCCAAAGATTGGTTCAATATCTTTATCTAATGCTTTGCAAAGAACATCATAAATATCAATCAAATATTCTCTTCCACCATATGCAATATTGAAAGCTTCTCCCGCAACTTCGGACGAAGCTTTACATGCCTTTAAATTCGCTTCAATTACATTCTCAATATAAGTAAAATCTCTAGATTGCTTACCATCACCGTTTATAGTTGGTTGTTCATCATTAAGTAATTGCTTAATGAACTTAGGAATAACAGCTGCATAAGCTCCATTAGGATCTTGTCTTTTGCCAAATACATTAAAATATCTAAGGCCATACGTATCTAACCCATAAAGCTTTGTATATAATTTAGCATATTCCTCATCAACTTTTTTTGTTAAAGCATAAGGTGATAATATATTTCCTTCTCTTCCTTCTTGTTTTGGAAGATTTGGTTCATCTCCATACACAGAAGAACTTGATGCATAAACAAACTTTTTAACATTTTTTTGTCTAGCTGCTTCCATCATATTTAATGTACCTTTTATATTTATTTCTTCATATAATAAAGGCATTTCAATACTTCTTGGAACACTTCCCCATGCTGCTTGGTTCAATACATAATCAACACCTTCGCATGCTTTCATACATGTATCCAAATCTCTAATATCACCTTTAATAAATGTATAATTAGAATTTTCTAAAAACAAATCAACATTCGCTTGTTTCCCCGTTGATAAATCATCCAAACATTTAACTTTATAACCTATATTTAATATAGCTTCACATAGATTTGAACCTATGAAACCAGCTCCACCAGTTACAAGAAAAACAGAATCTTTCTCAAATGTAATATTCTCATATCCCATATCTATTCATGCTCCTTTTTTATAATCTCCAGTATTTATAACCTGCTTTTTCATACTCTTTTCTATCTAACAATCCTTTAATATCAATTAATACTTTCTTTTCGTTAGGTTGCTCTTTATAAAATTCATTTAAATCATTATTAGATAATTTTAAAAACTCATCATGAACAACTGCAATTATTAATGCATCTACATCTTTAATATCTTCCATCGAATCAAACTTAATACCATACTCATGTTTTGCTTCTTCAACATCTGCAGCAGGATCAGCAATCATTGGATTAATTCCATATTCTATTAGTTCATTAACAATATCAATAACCCTTGTATTTCTTGTATCAGGACAGTTTTCTTTAAACGTAAACCCTAAAATAGCAACTTTAGCAGCCTTAACAGACACATCAGCTTTAATTAATTTTTTCACTAAATTTTCAACCACATATTTTCCCATATCATCATTTATTCTTCTACCCGAAAGAATAATTTGTGAATGATATCCTAACTGTTCTGCTTTATAAGTTAAGTAATAAGGATCTACACCAATACAATGACCACCAACAAGACCAGGGAAGAAGTTTAGAAAATTCCACTTAGTTCCTGCCGCTTTAAGAACAGCTTTTGTATCAATGTCCATTTTGTTAAATATAATTGATAACTCATTCATAAAAGCAATATTAATATCCCTTTGTGAATTTTCAATAACTTTAGCAGCTTCAGCAACTTTAATACTTTCCGCTCTATGTACACCGGCATCTACAACTAATTCATACACTTTAGCAATAATCTCAAGCGACTCTTCATCCATACCGGATACAACTTTTACGATTGTCTCAAGCCTATGAATTTTATCGCCAGGGTTGATTCTCTCTGGTGAATAACCCACTTTGAAATCTTCACCACATTTTAATCCGGATTCTTTTTCAAGAATAGGAATACATATCTCTTCTGTTACTCCAGGATAAACAGTAGATTCAAATACTACTATTGAACCTTTTGTAAGATTCCTACCAACTGTATGACTAGCTGATTTAATAGGAGTAAGGTTAGGGGTATGATCTGAATTAACCGGAGTTGGAACAGCAACAATATGAAATTTAGCATATTTTAATTCAGTTTCATCTGAAGTGAATTCCACTGTTGTCCCTTTTATAACTTCATTTCCAACCTCTTTAGTTGGATCAATTCCATTTTTATAAAGTTCAACTTTTTCTTTGCTAATATCAAATCCTATAACATCAGCTTCTTTTGCAAATGCAACTGCAATAGGCATTCCTACATAACCAAGTCCAACTATTGAAATTTTTTCTTTTTTATTTGCAATTTTTTCATATAAATTCATCATCTAATTCTCCTTGATTTTATAAATTTCTTCAATATAAGCATCTATAACGATCTTCCTGTCATATTCGCATTCCATTTTTTTACGACCGGCGATTCCCATCATTCTCTTTTGTTTATATGGTAAATTAATAAATTTAATTATTGCATCAACTAAACTATCAACACTCTTAACTTTAAAACCAATACCACTAATACCTTCATCAAATGTTTCTATACAACCTGTTACTTTAGAAGCTAATATAGGTCGTCCTGATGATGCCGATTCTAGTAATACGTTAGCAGTCCCTTCATGATAAGAAGGAAGTATTATAGCATGAGCTCTCTTTATAAATGTATGAACATCATTTTGCTGTCCATGATATTTTATAATTCCTAAACTTTCGAGTTCAGTTAATCTCTGAGAATAATCTTCTTCACTACCACCTACTAAGTCAAAATTTACATTTGAATATTGTTCTTTTATTTTTTCGGCTGCTTCCAGTAATTCATCAACACCTTTAGCTTTCATAATTCGTCCAATAAATAAAATGTTAATCGTTTTATTATCCACTGGATATTTTTCGAATTTATGTTGTTCAAGATTTACTCCAGAGCCTGGAATTAATCTAGTCTTATTCTTTATGATATTTTTATCAGCAAACAAACTTCTATTAGGTTCATTCTGAAAAAACACACAAGATGCCTTTTTCAATCCTAATCTATATAATTTGAGTATAATTTTCTGCATTAAGCCTTCATTTTCAACTGCCGTTCCTAACCCTGTGATATTTGTTATGTAAGGTACATTTGTAATCCTACAAACTATGCCTCCATAAACATTTGGTTTAATTGTGTAAGTTAACACAACATCCGGTTTAATACGATTAATAGTCTTTATATAAAAAAGCAACAGTTTTAAATCCGTAATTGGATTAGTTCCTCGTCTATCTACATTGGTCTCTGCAAATTTACAACCCAATTTTTCTAACTTTGAAACATATTCATCATTAGGAAGAGAAATATAAACGTCATTATTTAAGCTGATTAATTCTTCTAACAATTCTTTTCTAAACTTATATAAGCCCATACCAAAATTAGCCAATACTAGAATCTTCATCCTCTATACTCTCCTCGCCGGTACTCCAACATAAACCCCAACCTCTTTTATATCTTTAACTACAACAGCACCTGCCCCAATTGTACAATTACTTATTATACTTATATTATTTGATACTACACTACCAATACATAACCAAGAACTTTTCCCTACTTTAACTGTTCCAGCTAAGTGTACTCCAGGTGATATATGAACATAATCTTCAATCACATTATCATGATCTATAGTCACACCAGTATTAATAATACATCCATTAGCTATTCTAGTGCAGCAGTTAATAACCACTCCAGCCATAATAACTGTTCCTGTTCCAAGTTCAACTTGTTGTCCAATAAGTGAACTTGAATGAATTAGTGTTGGTATGTTAGCATTTAATGTTTCAAGTTTATTTTGAATTTTTTCTCTTATTTCATTGTTGCCTATTGCAACAAAAATATCGTAATTATTTATATATTTAAAAGCCTCTGTAGATTTACCAATAACTTCTAAACCCATTAATTCTTTTATTTTTTCATTATCATCTAAAAAATTTATACTTTCCCATTTATTCATCTTTATTGCAATATCAGCACAAACTTTTCCATGACCACTAGCTCCAATTATTAAAAGTTTATTTTTCATGAATTTACACTTCCTTTAAAAGGTTCCATCGTCACTGCACTCTCTGAACTAATTCCTTCTCTAATAAAAACTTTCTTTATTGTTAAAAAAATGATTTTTAAATCGCCAATGAAACTAACACTGTCTACATAGTTCACATCAAGCTTAAATTTATCTTCCCAACTAATAGCATTTCTACCACTAATCTGAGCTAAACCAGATAAACCTGGTCTAACATTATGTCTTCTTTTTTGTTTTTCATTATAAAGTGGTAAATAGTGAACTAATAATGGTCTTGGTCCAACAACACTCATATTTCCTTTAAGAATATTAAAAAGCTCAGGTAATTCATCCAAACTCGTGCTTCTTAAAAGCTTTCCAAATTTAGTAAGCCTTACCAAATCTGGTAATAATTCGCCATTTTCATCTTTTTTGTTCGTCATAGTTCTAAACTTATACATAATAAATATCTTTTCATTAAGACCTGGTCTTTTTTGTTTAAATATAATTGGACCACCTAATTTTATTTTTACTAACAAACTTACTATTAATAAAACAGGACTTAGTACTATTAATCCTACTAATGATAAAATAAAATCCAATAGTCTTTTAAAATACTTTCGATACATATCTACTCCCATAAACTCTTTATTATATTTACTATTCTTCCTAAATCTTCATTCGTCATCTTCGTATCACTTGGTAAGCAAAGACCATTCTCAAATAGCTTCTCACTTACATCTGAACCTACATAATCATATTTTTTAAAAAATGGTTGCATATGCATCGGTTTCCAAACCGGTCTTGACTCTATATTCTCTTTTTCTAACGCTTCCATAATATTAATTGGTTTAATATCTTTACTTTCTATTGTTAAACAACTTAACCAATAATTAGGGCTATCCCATTCATTAACAGGCATCATCTTTAAGCCTTTAAGATTTCCTAATTCTTTTTTATAAAACTCAAATATATATTTTTTCTTTTCTATTCTTCTACCTAATACTTTAAGTTGACCCCTACCAATACCAGCAACAATATTACTCATTCTATAATTAAATCCAAGTTCACTATGTTGATAATGTCTTGCTTTATCTCTTGATTGAGTAGCCCAAAATCTTGCTTTTTTTATTTTTTCTTCATCATTAGAAACTAACATTCCTCCACCTGAAGTAGTAATAATTTTATTTCCATTAAAACTATATATTCCATACTTTCCAAAAGTTCCAGTATATTTCCCTTTATATTTGGTTCCTAAAGATTCTGCTGCGTCTTCGATAACCGGTACATTATATCTATTACAAATCTGCATTATTTTATCCATATCAGCTGATAAACCATATAAATGTACGACTAAAACAGCTTTGACATTGGGATACTTCTTAAACGCTTCCTCTAACGCACCTGGATCCATATTCCAAGTTTTATAATCACTATCTATGAATACAGGTTTTGCGCTCTGATACATTATAGGATTTGCTGTAGCAGAAAATGTAAGTGTTGGACAGAAAACAATATCATTTCTTTCAACGCCAGCAAGTTTAAGTGCTAAATGAATTGCAGCACTTCCAGAAATTAATGCAGCAGCATTTTCAATATCTACTTTAGCAGCCAATTCTTTTTCAAAACCATTTACATTTGGCCCAAGTGGTGCTATCCAATTTGTATCAAAAGCTTCTTTTACATATTCTTGTTCATAGCCTTCATCGCTCATATGAGGAGAAGCTAACCAAATTTTTTTATTCTCTACCATTATCTATATCCTTCCTTATTATCTATTTATGTATATGTCCCTTAATTCACTAATTTGTGTATTTATTTCACCTGTCTTTCCCGCCATATCGAGCAAAGAATCACAATCAAATTTTAAAACCCTTGCAGTTACTAGCTTTAAGTCCTTTTTATCCTTTCACCATACTCACCTTGTAATGACCTTTCAATCTTTTCGCTATATATAACATATTTAGTCCATCTGATTTTATATTCTGTTTAACAATAACAGCGGTTTTATTCTATTATATTTTCAAAATAAAATGCAAGGATTTATTATATAATCTTTGCATTAAATAATAATTAATTATTTAAAATCTATTATTACAAAAACGGAACTTCCTCATTATCCGTCTCTTTATTA
>JAUCFZ010000243.1 GCA_030377915.1 Clostridiaceae bacterium HSG29 | reverse complement strand
TGAAAAAAAAGATATTATTCATTTTAATAAAAAAATTAGAATGTATTTTAATTTTCAGGAAATAACATATATAAAAAAACTAGAACAGAATTTGAGTCAAAAATTAAGGCAAAAAGGTCATATTGCAAGGTATGAATTTAAAGATATTATTAGTGAATCAAAAGAAATGAAAAAAATTATAAGAATTGCAAATAAAATTGCGAAAACTGATTTAACAGTCTTAATTACTGGTGAAAGTGGAACGGGAAAAGAAGTTCTTGCACAAGCAATTCATAATGCTTCTTCAAGAAAAAACCAACCATTTATTGCAATAAATGGAGCAGCAATACCAGAACAACTTTTAGAAAGCGAATTATTTGGATATGAAAGTGGTTCATTTACCGGAGCTTCTAAAGCAGGGAAAAAAGGCCTTTTTGAAAAAGCGAATAATGGAACTATTTTTTTAGATGAAATCGGAGATATGCCTAACCATCTTCAATCAAAATTATTAAGAGTATTACAAGAACAACAAATTGCTCCAATTGGTTCAGATAACATAATAGATATTGACGTCAGAGTAATTGCTGCAACAAATAAAAACCCAATAAAAATGATTGAAAACGGGAATTTTAGAACCGATCTTTTTTATAGACTAAATGTATTTTCTCTGGAGCTTCCACCACTTAGAAATAGAAAAGAAGATATTCCAATACTATTAAGCCATTTTACAAATAATAAATACGTATGCAGTAAAAAATGTACACAATTACTTAAAAATTATAACTGGCCTGGTAATATTAGAGAATTAAATAATATAGCAAAATACGTTACCACACTTGAAGAATCAAATGAAATCAATGCCGATTCACTGCCAAGCTATCTAGTCTCTCAAATTAATAATTTAAAAGATAAAAATCATAATAATAGTGATTATTCAGTGATAAAAGAAAAATTAAATGAAGATTTAACTTATCAAATACTGACTACAATTAAATTTCTTAATAAAATTAATAAAACTGCTGGAAGAAAACATATTCTAGAATCTTTAAAAAACAGGGATATAAAAATTACTGAGAATTATTTAAGAAAATCACTTAAAACTTTTGAAAAAGAAAATTTTATTATTATAAAAAAAGGAAGAAGCGGATCTTATATTACAGAAATAGGTAAGGAATATTTATTAGAGGTTAATATACAGGATGTTATATAGGTTGTTTATCCTATTTAAATACCGTTAAAAGCACCCGTTGAATTACAGGTGCTTTTTTCATTAAAGCATATTAAAAAGAACTACACTTGAAATACTTAAAATTATTACTATTACCAAATTAATATTAAAATATGCTAATACTATTGCAACACTACCACCAATTATTGCTGAAATTAAATTTCCAGTTGAATTAATAATTCCTGGAAATATTAAAGCAGATAAAGCTGTAAAAGGTATTAATTTTAAAAATCTTTTAAAAATCTGTTTCTTTTACTATTACTTAAATAAACTAAAGGAAGCATTCTTGGAATATAAGTTACTAAAGCCATTCCTACTATAATTATCAATAACTTATTCAATATTATCTACCTCCTCTTCGAATAAATATGCACCAATTAAAGAACTAATAATAATCACAATAATTATCCTGAATCCGCTAGAAATATTATTTGCAAAGAAAGGTATATAGAATAACAAACTACTTATCACTACACTAATCACTGTAATAATCATAAGTGTTTTATTTGATTTTACATTTGGTATTAAAAGTG
>JAUCFZ010000242.1 GCA_030377915.1 Clostridiaceae bacterium HSG29 | reverse complement strand
GTGTCTATGAGAGTTTCAGAAGTTACAGATGTGCTTCTAGAATAAAACACGTATTGACTATCAAAAGCTGTCGGATTAACAAAATCATATAAACCACTCCGTTCATAATATTCGCCTGTTACTTTATTGATTATCCAAGCTTCTTCTTCGTTCTTTAATATTTCAAGTAAATTTGTATTTGTAACATTGATTCCAGTAGCTACTAAACTACTTGGAATTAAATCAGTTGTTACACATATTTCTTCTAATTCGTTAAAACAAAATCTTACTCCAGTTTTAGCATATTCTCCTAATATATCTTTGTATTTTTCATATTCAGATAAAAATAGATAATTAGTTAAATTAAAATCTGATATAGAACCTGGAAAAATAATAATTAAATCTGAAGGGATTAAAGGGCAAAAAAAAGTAACATATAAAGTAACTTTTGAAGATGAAATTGAAATGAACAGAGAAATAATTGATACTGAAATAATAAAAGATGTACAAAATGAAATAATATATCAAGGAATGGATAAATTATTTGTTACTTCAAGAGGGATGCCTTTTAAATATGATGAGATTATTATTATGGAAGCTACTGCATATGATTTATCTTATCAATCAACAGGAAAATATCCAAACCATCCTGAATATGGTATAACTTATTCAGGAACAAAAGCTCATCCTGGTGTTGTTGCGGTTGACAAATCAGTAATTCCGCTTGGTTCAAAATTATATGTAGAATCACTTGATAGAACATCGGATTATGGGTTTGCATCTGCAGAAGATACAGGAAGTGCTATTAAAGGAAATAGAATTGATTTATTTATTGATGATCATTATAGAGCTATGCAATATGGAAGAAGAAATGTAAGAGTATATGTATTAAATGATGAAGTATCAGAAAATGATATTAATGGTTATTCTGAGAGGCGAATATATGAAAGAAATTAGTGAAGTTATAGTAGTTGAAGGCCGTGATGATGAAATAAATTTGAAACGTTTTTTCAAATGTGAAGTTATAAGAACAAACGGTTTTGGTGTATCAAAAGAAACTTATAAGAAAATTAAATTAGCGAACAAAAATAAAGGTGTTATTATATTGACTGATCCTGATTATGCGGGTGAAACAATTAGAAAAAGAATATCTGAAGTGGTAAAAGATGCAAAACATGCTTTTATAAATAGAGAAGATGCAACAAAAGGTGATGATATTGGAATTGAAAATGCTTCTAAAGAAGCTTTAGAAAATGCTCTAAATAAAGTAAGAATAATGACTTTTGATGCTACTAATATTTTTGATAAAAGTGTTTTATATAAATATGGACTTGTAGGTGTGAAAGAATCTGCAAATAGAAGAGAACAGCTAGGAGAACTTTTAGGTATTGGATATTGCAATGGAAAGCAAATTTTAAAAAGATTAAATAATTATGGCATTACAAAAGAAGAATTTCTTAAAGCTATAAAGGAGATTGAAAAAAAATATGAGTAGATTAACGTCGCCTGGTCAAATAAAAGGCATAATGAAAAAACATAATGTTAGATTTTCAAAAAGTTTAGGACAAAATTTTATTATTAATGATAATATCATTGAGGAGATAATTAATAGAAGTAATATTACTAAGGCTGTTTCAGTTTTAGAGATAGGTCCTGGAGTTGGAGTTTTAACTCAGGCATTAGCTGAACATGCTGATAAAGTATTAGCTGTTGAAATTGATAATAAATTGATTCCTGTTTTAGAGGAAACATTAAGTGGATATGAAAATGTAAGTATTCTT
>JAUCFZ010000241.1 GCA_030377915.1 Clostridiaceae bacterium HSG29 | reverse complement strand
AAAAAAAACGATTTAATCGTTTTTTTTAATTGTTATAAATTAAATGAATAAATGTTTAATTCCTAATATTGGAACAAACAATATTACACTTAAAGTTACTCCTAATTCATTAAATACATTACTTCCTTCTACTGGTTTAAATTTCAATCTATTTAGAAATGCTCCTGCTGCAATTCCATGAGCATTGCCTAACATTATAACTCTAATTGCTCCTACAATACTTTCAGCTTTTTGAGTATCGTATGCATTAACAAGTTTTTCCCATTCTTCCTTTTTAGGTTCCCCTTTATTTTTTGCATAATGTTTTGCAAATTCTATTGCAATATCCTCTTTAGTAGTTTGAATACCAATTCCACCAAGATTTAATGAACTGATCTCTATTTGAGTTA
Organism: Clostridiaceae bacterium HSG29; assembly: GCA_030377915.1. Taxonomy (GTDB): domain Bacteria; phylum Bacillota; class Clostridia; order Peptostreptococcales; family Acidaminobacteraceae; genus HSG29. The sequence continues at coordinate 1,391 of JAUCFZ010000241.1, read as the reverse complement.
TTCCGGCCTTTTCGGCTTTACCCTTATGAAAAGTATTACATATCTCACAACCATTTACTTCAGTAACAGCTAAATTAATTCTTTCTTCGAATTTTTTATCTAAAAAACCATCTTTTTTTCCTTTTTTAAAAGCTTTCATAGAAATTAATGCTTTATCAATAATATGGTAAAATTCTTTTACGCTATAACTATTTTTATAAAATTCCTGCACTTTGTTTTCATTTATCATTATTAAGATACCTTCTCTCCATTAAAAATTATATTCGTATCAATAGTTGCAAGTTTACCTACTGTATATGTTAACCCACAATATTCAGTTTCACTTTTCTCAATTATTTTTATCATTTTGTTTTTATCAATATCACCATCAATATAATATGTTATTGCAATATTTTTAAAATACATTGGATGATCTTCAGTCAATTTCCCAGTAATATCAATTTTAAAGTTTGTAGGTAATCCCGCTCTCATTTTCTTTAAAAACATAATTATAATCTGTCCTGTACAACCAGCAATAGCTTCTAAAAATAAATGTTTTGGTGTAGTTCCTTCTTTTTTTCCACCTTCACTCTCAAACGGCACATCAATTGCTACCTCATAATCTGTTTTATCATTTGTTGCAGTAAATTGCATATTCTCTTTCCAGTTAATTGAAATATTTAACGGTTCTCTCATTCTATTTCCTCCATATACTAAAATTTATCTAAATATTTTCCTAATGTTTCTAATGCAGAAACAATATCTTCTCTTTCATCCTCTGTGAACTTTGAAAAAGTGTTATCAATATATTCTTTTATTTTTTTAACACTACTTAAATATATTTCATTACCTGTTTTTTCTAAAAAAATACATGTAACTCTTCTATCTTTTTCACTTCTTTCCTGTCTTATTAAATTATCTATACTAAACTTCTTAATAATTCTACTTAATGCTCCTTGATCCATCATAACTAATTTACTTAATTCATGTAGGGAAACTCCTGGATTTTTACCAATTGCAATTAAAATTTTTATATGTGTATTATTCATTTCTTCTTTCGACCTACTCGGTGCATAATTAAAACAAATTTTTTGCATATATTTTGGTATAACATCAATTAATTCACTTATTTCCATAATCAAACCTCACCTTCCTTGCTTTAGCATTAATTGCTATAGCAAGTATAATGTTATTTATTATTTTTGTCAATAAAAAAGAGAAACAATTTAATTGCTTCTCCGTTATTTCAATTTAATATTAAAATATTCCTATTTCATTTCTAATAAGAGACTCAGCTTCACCTATTCCAGGAAATCTATCCTCTAGAAGTTTTGAAAAAATCTCTTTATCATTTACAGAAATTTCAAATACTCCACCAGCTGATGGTATAAGTATCAGTTTCTCTATTTCAT
>JAUCFZ010000240.1 GCA_030377915.1 Clostridiaceae bacterium HSG29 | reverse complement strand
GTAAATAATCTATGATATTATAAAACAATAGTAATCTATGTATTATAGGATGTGAAAATATGGAAAACTATAATGAAAAAATTGATCTAAAAGATATTATTAGCAAAACGCTTTCATCTATTGAATCAAGCAAAGATGCTGTTTTCAATATTGTTGATCATGTAAAAAATGAATTGGATGAGATAAAAATTAAACTTAATAAAGTAAAAAAAGAAACAACTGTAGCTATACTAGAAGTTGATGAATATAGACAAAAAGATCAATTAGCAAGAAACAGATTAGTTAAAGTCAGTAAAAATTTGAAAAGTTATGGGGAAGCTGATATTAAGAAAGCTTATGAAATAGCAAGTTTAATAAGTATGACTTATCAGGAAAAAAAATTTAATGAAAAATTATTAATCGAAAAAAGAAGTGAATTAGAAAGAAATCTAATTAGTTTAAGAAAAGTCTTGGAAAATGGCGAAACATTAATTACTAAAATAAATGTTGCATTTGATTATCTTTCACAAAATAGCTTAGAAAAGTTAATAGATGGGGAAATGTCAAAAGAAGATAGAATAAATATAGCAATTAAAATGTTAGAAGCACGAGAGCAAGAGAAAAAAAGAATTTCAAGAGAGATTCATGATGGCCCAGCACAATCTATTGCTAGCATTGTATTTCAGGCTGAAATATGTAGCAATGTAATGAAAAAAGATATGAATAAAGGGCTAGAGGAAATTGAGAATCTAAAGAGTAATGTTAGAGAAACATTAAATGAAGTTAGAGCAATAATTTATGATTTAAGACCAATGTCAATTGATGATATTGGATTTTTACCAACTATAAGAAAAATGATTGAAATATTTGAAAGAAAAGAAGGCATTCATATAGAATTTAAATCGAATAATATTGTAAATGAGCTTGACAAATTTATTGAATTAACATTATTTCGCATTATACAAGAGATATTAAATAATGTTAAAAAACATTCACAAGCAAAAAATGCTAAAGTGGAATTAGAATTTGGAATGGTTTATTTAAAACTTCAAGTAAAAGATGATGGAATTGGATTTAATATTAAAGAAACTTTAAAAAGAGTTAAAAATGAAAGTACAAATTATGGACTTATTGGAGTTATAAATAGGGTTAAAGAAATAATGGGTGAAATTAACATTGAAAGCAGCAAAAAAAATGGAACTTATTATGATATTAAGATACCAATTAATAAGGGTGTTATATTAAGTGAACTCTAATATTTATAGAATTGTTATTGCTGATGATCATGAATTAATTAGAGAAGGTATTAAAAAACTTTTAGAAATTGAAAATGAATTTAAAATTGTTGGAGAAGCTTCTAATGGCGATGAAGTTATTAAAATTTTTAAATTATTTAAACCTGATCTTATTATTTTGGATATTAATATGCCAGATAAATCTGGACTTGAAGTTTTGAAAATTATTAAAGAAACTAATAGTGATACTAAAGTTGTATTGCTTACCATTAATAGTGATAGAAAATCTCTTTCTACTGCAATTGAATCGGGAGCCGATGGATATATTTTAAAAGATTCTGATCCTGGACAGCTTTCTGATATATTATTGAATATTATTAATGGAGAAACATTTATAGATAAAAGATTAGTAAATTCTTTGGTTGATATTTATAAACATTCAAATGATGAATTAAAAAGTAAGTTTTGCGATTTAACTGAAAGAGAAAAAGAAGTTCTTTATTATTTATCAAATGGATATACAAATAAAGAAATTTCAGGAGAAATATTTATTAGTGAAAAAACAGTTAAAAATT
>JAUCFZ010000239.1 GCA_030377915.1 Clostridiaceae bacterium HSG29 | reverse complement strand
AAAAGCAATACGAATTATTAATGGTTAAAAATGATTTAGATGATGTAATTGATAAATCAGAATTAGAGAAATTACCTAAATCTTTAAGGAAGTATATGAATTATGTAGGAGTTATTGGTAAGAAAAGAATATCTCATTTTAAAGTAATATATGATGGTGAAATGAAATTGGATAGAAATAAACCATGGGCTTCAGTAGCTGGTGAACAATATACTTTTATGGATACTGGAACAAGATTATTTTATATGAAAATGAATTATAAAAAATTACCAATTTATGGTTTGCATCATTTTAATAAAGAAGATGCTTCAATGGTTATAAAAATACTAGATATTTTTAAAGTAGTTGATGAATCAGGCGAATATTTAAAAAAAGCTGAAACCGTAACTTATTTTAATGATATGTGTTTATTTGCTCCAAGCACATTGCTAAATGCAGATATAGTATGGAAAGAATTAGATGATAGAAGAGTGGAAGGTACTTTAACTCATGATAATGTTAAAGTAAGTGCTATATTATATTTTGACGATGAAGGAAAATTGATTAATTTCACTTCCGAAGATAGATATAAATCAGAAAAAGGCGGAGAATTACAAAAATGTATATGGTCTACTCCGGTTAAAGAATATGATAATTATAATGGATTAAATCTAATATCTAGTGGAGAAGCAATTTGGCATGATTCAGAGGAAGATTTCAGTTATATTAAATTAAGAATAAAAGATATTATTGTTAATCCATAAATGATTATAATATTATTAAAAATATGGAGGAAAAATGTTTAACAAAAATGTAGTTGTAGAGCAATCAAAATATTATGATAGTTTTTATTTATATGATGAAAAAATAATTAATAAGTATATTAAACGATTAAAGAATTCATTTAGTAATGTTAAATTTCTTTATTCAATCAAAGCTAATTCTCATCCTTTAGTGGTAAAATGTGTTACATCACAGGGAATTGGCGTTGATGCTTCAAGTATTAATGAAGTGAAAATGGGTAAGATAAATGGAGTATCAAAAGATAAAATTCAATATTCTGCACCAGGAAAAACTAAAAAAAATATTGAAGAAGCAATTAATGATTCTATTATTATTGCGGATAGTATTAATGAAATTGGAATTATACAACAAGTGGCACATGAAATTAATAAAGTAGTAGAAATTGGGATTAGAATAAATCCAGAGTTTTCTTTTTATGGAATTGAAGGTGTTCCGTCAAAATTTGGAATCGATGAGAAATTACTTTTTAATATGATTCCATTTTTAAAAAAACAAGAAAATATCAAAATCAGGGGTTTACATATACATTTACGTAGTCAAGAATTAAATGCTGATGTGTTAGAGAATTATTATGCTAAACAATTGGTTTTAGCTGAAAGATTTCAGAATATATATGGAGAAGTTTTAACATTTATAAATTTAGGTTCTGGAATTGGAATTCCATTTGCTTCAGATGATAAAGAAGTAGATACAGAGTATCTTGGTAAAAAAACTGTAAACATGATTAATGATTTTAAATTAAAATTTCCAAATATAAATATATATATTGAAACTGGAAGATATGTTGTTGGGAAAAGTGGTATATATGTTACTACTGTTCTTGATAAAAAAATTTCATATGGAAAAAAATTTGTAATTCTAAAAAATACATTAAATGGTTTTCTTAAACCTTCAAAAATGGCAACTTTTATTTCTAGTTTTGTTACTAGATCTCCATATGGAATTGGGCTTGGTATGCCTGAAACTATGGAAATGGCTATTAGAGAGTGTGGACTTCCTAAAATTTTACT
>JAUCFZ010000238.1 GCA_030377915.1 Clostridiaceae bacterium HSG29 | reverse complement strand
CGCTTACAATTGCCATTATAGAATTTTTAGTAGTTGAAAAAGAAGCATCAATAAATTTAATACCTACTGGTAAAAACGAATCATCAATTTTAGTTATTTTCTCTAAATCAAACTTCTCTGTAATTCTAACTTCAAAATATTCGCCTTTTGAAGAAGTACCAACTGATAGTGGTGCAGCAAAAGCGATTTGAGGTTTTGGATTATATCCACTTGAATATTCTAAAGGAAGATCGAGTCTTCTTAATATCCTTTGAATAATACTAGAAAGCTCTAAATGAGCTAAATACTTAGCATAATTAACTTTTTCATATTTAACTATTAATTTTAGGATAACAATCACCACCAATAATTTGATTATTTACACCGCAGTTTGTACAATAATTTCTGCAATCTGTTGTAAGTTTAACTTCTAAAGCTTTTTCATTTTCCTTAATTAAATATTCCTTTGTTACACCACAATCTAAATGATCCCATGGTAGTGTTTCAGAATAATCTCTTTTTCTAGTGTTATAGAAATAAGGGTCAATGTTTAATAATTCAAATGTTTCTAGCCATAAATCATATTTAAAATATTCACGCCAAGAATCAAATTTACATCCTTTTTCATAAGCTTTAATTATAACTTCATTTAATTTTCTATCTCCTCTTGCAATAATTCCTTCTAAAGAACTCTCCCAAGAACCATGATAATTATAATTTACATTTCTATTTGTGATTTTTTCTTTTAAAAATTCATGTTTTTCGTTTAATTCTTCAACAGTATCTTGTGCAAACCATTGAAATGGCGTAAAGGGCTTAGGAACAAAATTTGCTGTAGATATAGTTACAGTTGGTTTTCCTTTTCTTAGTGATTTATCTACATTGTAATACATTTCTATAGATTTTTCTCCTAAATCAGCAATGCCTTCAATGTCCTCATATGTTTCGGTAGGAAGACCAAGCATAAAATACAATTTTACTCTTTTCCAACCATTTTCGAACACTTCGGATAGAGTTGTTGTTAAATCTTCTTCAGTTACACCTTTATTGATTACATCTCTTAATCTTTGCGTTCCAGCCTCTGGTGCAAAAGTTAAACCAGTTTTTCTTACCTTTTGAATATCCTTTAGAAGTTCAACTGCAAAAGAATCAAGTCTTAACGAAGGAAGTGATAATCCAACTTTTTTAGACTCATATTTATCTACAAAATCAGTTACTATTCCTTTAACTTCGCTGTGATCCAGTGAACTTAATGAAGAAAGAGCAATTTCTTCAAATCCTGTATTTTTAATTAAAGTATCCATTTTTTCTAAAATATCTTCTTTTGATCTTTCTCTAATAGGTCTATAAAGCATTCCAGCCTGACAAAATCTACACCCTCTTGTACAGCCTCTAAAAATTTCAATCATTGCTCTATCGTGAACAACATCTTGAAAAGGTACAATAACTTTTTCTGGATAATAAAATCCATCAAAATTTTTAATTAATCTTTTTTTAATTAGTTTAGGTACATCCTCAAAAGATGGTTTAAATTCATTTATTGTTTTATCTTCATTATATGATACTTCGTATAATGACGGCACATAAATACCTTCAATTTTTGAAGCTTCTCTTAAATAAGCTTTTTTTGTATAAGTATCATTTTTTTTCATTAATTTATAAAGCTCAACTAATTCTATATTAACTTCTTCACCTTCACCAATTACAAATAAATCAATAATTTCAGCTATTGGTTCTGGATTATAAGCATTTGGCCCACCAGCAAGGATTATTGGCATATCATCGTCTCTATCTTTTGATCTAAATGGAATATTTGAAAGATCAAG
>JAUCFZ010000237.1 GCA_030377915.1 Clostridiaceae bacterium HSG29 | reverse complement strand
AAAAAGTTAATTTTGAAAAAAAATTTACAAATAATGCATTGAAAGAACTTAAAAAATTATTAAATTTAAAAAACATTAATAGAATGGAAGCTTATGATATTTCAAATATATATGGTGTTTATTCAGTAGGGTCAATGGTTGTTTATGAAAATGGAATTAAAAAAACTAATGCTTATCGCAGATTTAAAATTAAAACTGTTGAAGGAAGTGATGATTATACTTCAATGCAAGAGGTTTTATTTAGACGATTTAGTAGAGGTTTGAATGAAATAAAAAATGGAGATAATAGGAATGGAAGCTTTAATGAATTTCCAGATTTATTATTAATAGATGGCGGTAAAGGTCATGTTAATGTAGTAAAAAAAGTATTATATGCATTAAATATTGATATACCAGTTTGTGGAATGGTAAAAGATGATTTCCATAAAACAAGAAGTCTTTATTTTGGCGGTGATGAGATTTATTTTAATAAAAATAAATATGCATATAAACTTATATATCAAATACAGGAAGAAGTACATAGATTCGCAATCAATTATCATAAAAGTCTTAGAAGAGGAAATATGACAAAATCTGTTTTAGATGAAATTAATGGTATTGGTGAAACAAGAAAAATTATGCTTATGAAACATTTTAAAAATATCGAAAGCGTAAAAAAAGCAACAGTTGAAGAAATTTGCGAAGTAGAAGGAATAAATAAAAAAACTGCAGAAAATGTTTATAATTTTTTTAATAATTAAGGAGAGAAAAAATGCAATCAGTTAAGATAAAGAAGTATATTGAAGCAATCGAATTAGAAGAAATAGTTTGTTCTTCGAAAAATGTGAAAATTGTTACAGGTGAGGTAAATAGAATTGGTCTTCAACTTGTTGAATATTATGAATATTTTTCTGAGCAAAGAATTCAAGTTGTTGGAAATTCTGAATGGTCTTATTTAGAAAAATTAGATTCAGATAGAAGAAGAAGTATTGCTAAAAAACTTATGAGTTATAAAATACCATGTATAATATTTACTAGAGATTTAAAAGTATTTGATGAATTTATTGAAGAAGCTAAAGAAAATAGTGTTGTTATATTGAAATCAAAATATACAACAACTAAATTCATTTCAAAGTCATCTGAATTTCTTGATAAAGCATTAGCTAAAACTGTAACTGTTCATGGTGTATTACTTGATGTTTATGGAATTGGTATTTTAATATTTGGGAAAAGTGGTATTGGTAAATCAGAAACTGCACTTGAATTAATAAAAAGAGGTCATAGATTTATTGCAGATGATGCAATAACAATTAGAAAAGTTGGTGAAGAGCAGATTATTGGAGAAGCGCCACCAATAATAAGAAATTTATTGGAATTAAGAGGTATAGGTATTATTGATATTTCAAGACTTTATGGTATTGGTTCAGTAAGAGAGGAAAAGCAAATTGATTTAATTATTGAATTTGAAGAGTGGGATAAAAAGAAAAATTACGATCGATTGGGGTTGGACGATAAACATACCTCTTTACTTGATATTGAAGTTTCAAAACTTAATATACCTGTTAAACCAGGAAGAAATCTTGCAATGATAGTGGAAGCTGCTGCTATAAATCATAGACAGAAAAGCATGGGGTTCAATGCTGCTGTTGAACTCGAAAAAAGACTTCTTAATGAATAATATTATAATGAAAATAACATTTTACTGATATGATACCTCCAAAGTAGATATTCTAATTAATTAGAATTATAAAAATTACTTGGAGGTTTTTTAATGGGAAGAAAATCATAGTTTAATAAAGAAAAAATTAAAACGTGTAAAGATTATAAATATGGTTCA
>JAUCFZ010000236.1 GCA_030377915.1 Clostridiaceae bacterium HSG29 | reverse complement strand
ATGCTGAAGAAATATCAAAAGAAGATAGAGAAATAATTAAGTATATTGAAGATAAGAAAGTAATTGTTGTAATTAATAAAACGGATTTAGAGAGTAAAATCGATTTTAATGAGCTAAATGAATTATTAACAGATAAAATTATGCTTAGAACTTCAATAACAAATGAACATGGAATTGAAGAAGTTGAAAATGAAATTGCAAAAATGGTTTATAATGGAGATATTAAATCAAGCGAGAATGAATATATTACTAATATTAGGCATATTAGTTTAATTAAAAAGACCTTTAATAGTATTAAAGCTGCAATTAATGCAACTGAAAGTGAAATAGGATATGATTTTATTGAAGTTGATATTAAGGATGCATATGACTATTTAGGTGAAATAACTGGTGAAACAATTGGTGAAGATGTAATTGATAAAATATTTAGTAATTTTTGTTTAGGAAAATAGAAGGAGGTCAATGAATGAATAAAAACTATGATGTTATAGTAGTTGGTGCTGGTCATGCTGGAAGTGAAGCTGCGTTGGCTTCTGCAAGACTTGGGTCAAGAACATTATTGATGACAATTAATTTAAATGCTGTTGCTATGATGCCTTGTAGTCCGTCAATAGGTGGTACTGCAAAAGGCCATTTAGTAAGAGAAATTGATGCTCTTGGCGGCGAAATGGGAAAAGTAATAGATAAGACATATATTCAGAGTAAAATGTTAAATACAAGAAAAGGACCAGCTGTACATTCTTTAAGAGCGCAAGCTGATAAAAGTCAATATCATATTGAAATGAAGAAAGTAATTGAGAATACTGATAATTTATATTTAAAACAAGCAGAAGTAATGGATATTATTATAGAAGATCAAAAAGTTGTTGGAATAATTGATAATTTAAAGCAAACTTATAAAGCGAAAGCTGTTATTATAGCATCGGGTACTTATCTAGGCGGAAAAATATTTATTGGTAAAAATACTTTTATTAGTGGACCTGATGGATTAAAAGCTTCTACAGAATTATCAAAGAATTTAAAGAACCATGGATTAAATTTAGTAAGATTTAAAACAGGGACACCAGCTAGAATTAATAGAAGAAGTTTAAATTTTGATAATATGATTTTACAAGAGGGAGATAGTGAAGTAATACCATTTTCTTTTATGAGTGGAGATATTTCAAAAAAACAAGAACCTTGTTGGTTAACTTATACAAATGAAACAACGCATGATATAATATTAGGTAATTTAGAAGAAACAGCATTATATGGTGGTTTGGTAGAAGGTGTAGGCCCAAGGTATTGTCCTTCAATAGAGACTAAATTAGAAAGATTTACTGGCAAATCAAGACATCAATTATTTATTGAACCAGAAGGTAATTATACAAATGAAATGTATGTTCAAGGAATGAGCACTTCCTTACCACTTGATTTACAAATTGAATTTATGTCATCAATAAAAGGGCTTGAAAACGTTGAAGTTATGAGACCTGCTTATGCAATTGAATATGATTGTATTAATCCAACCAAAATAGATGCTAAATTAGAGCATAAAAAGATAGAAAATTTATTTTTTGCTGGGCAAACTAATGGATCATCAGGGTATGAAGAAGCTGCAGCGCAAGGATTAATGGCTGGAATTAATGCACATTTGAAAATAAATAATGAAGAACCTTTTATTTTAGATAGATCAGAAGCATATATAGGTGTATTAATTGATGACTTAATTACTAAAGGAACTGATGAACCGTATAGAATGATGAGTTCAAGATGTGAATATAGATTAATTTTAAGACAAGATAATGCTGATTTTAGATTAACTGAGAAATCATATAAT
>JAUCFZ010000029.1 GCA_030377915.1 Clostridiaceae bacterium HSG29 | reverse complement strand
ATTGAATCCCCATAGACTATGATAGCAATTTGATACAATATGTGAAATTGAAATCGCGGTTATAGAAAGATATTTGGTAACCACAATTTTTTTTAACCTTAATTTCAACTCTCACCTAAAAAATTATGGCACATGTAACTTTTGAAAACTATGTCATCTACTATTCAGGAATGAATATTATGAGTGGTTATCCCTATACCGATGTTGAGGAAGTATTTGATTTAGATGGTCTCAGTGCAAATGAAGTTTTTGACTACATTAATGAAAATATTGAAGTAATGAAATCTGAAGCCTCTGAGTCAGAATTAGCAGATGGTTGGGAATCCGATCTTTCTTCAAATCTTGAAGAAAAGGAAGTTATTTTTACACGAGATTGGCCAGTTATCATTGATGGAATAATACACGGCATCTATCAATCTGGTTTTGATTTGATACCTCTAGAAGACTTATTTAATATATCATATGAAAATGATAATCTAGTGATAGTTGACGCTGCCAATCAATTAGTATATGACAATGGCAATACCATACTTGATATCCAAGTCTTTAGTCAAATTGACATAAATAATTTAGATTCATTTGAAAATAATCCTTATGGTGCAGGTTATTATCGCCTTGATGGTAATGAACTTATCTATATACTTGACATGGATAGTACAAACTGGAAATTTATTTATATTGTGAATCAAAATTGGATAAAAAAGGCATTTGCTACGCTTCAACTTAAATACGCAATCTATATTATTTTCACTTTGATTTTTTCATTTGGATTAATGCGAATTGTCAATGTAGCTAACAGAAAAAGAATTCAAGAAGAAAAGAAACTCTTAAGCAGTTTAGAAACTGATCATCTCACAGGTGCCTTAAACAGAAAAATGCTAGATGTTAAATTTGATGAATTCATTGCAGCAATAGATGATAAGAATTTCTGTGTCGCTATGCTTGACATTGATGATTTTAAAATTATAAACGACACATATGGACATGGTTTTGGTGACGAAGTATTAAAACAAATTACTCGTACTATAAAAAATTCACTCCGTGAAAACGATATTGTTAGTCGATTTGGCGGCGAAAAATTTGTTATACTTTTATATAATACCAATATCACTCTTGCAGAAGACATCTGTAATCGAATCGTAAAAAACATCAAACATGATACAAATGAAAATTTAGAAATAATAGTTACCGCAAGTATTGGACTTGTTAATTATACAAAAAATCACACATCTGAATCCATCCTTAAATTAGCTGACGATAATTTATACAAAGCAAAAAAGAATGGAAAGAATCAAGTTATAGTCACACATACAGTATCATAATTATTATTAAGTACTGTAAACAAAAATATGATTAGAAACTGCCATAAAGTAATTATTGATTTACTAATGAGTTTAATCGTCCATGCTTTCATGCATGATGATTAACTCATTTTTTATTTCACTCCAATTTTTTAAATAATTAAAAAAGGTCAACAATCGTTGTTATATCAACAATTATTACTCTTATGTTCTTCTTCTGATTCATAGTTAAATATTTTAGTTGCTGAACATTATCTAACTTCGACAAAACAGCTTTATACAGCTCTTATCTAGTATTTTTATCTTGACATTTATAACCAGTATTAGTGCGATTTAAACTTTTACGATATTACGCCAGAAATTACGCCCGAACAATATTATTGTGTTTTTAACTGGCTTTTTAAACAATTAAAAAAGAGCAACAACCGTTGTTATATCAACAATTATCACTCTTCCGTTCTTGGCGCGTCCTAAGGGATTCGAACCCCTGACCTTCTGATTCGTAGTTATTTTCTTAAGTCAGTACCCTATATGATTTTCTTTTATAATCGTTGGTATTACTGCGTTTCGCATTTTATTCTTTAACTTATTATACCATATATCTTGATTGTTTTCATATAGTATTGTGGCAAAATTGTGGCAACAATATTTCTCTGATATATAGAATTTCTTTTATTAATTTCTCATCATTTTCAAAATACAAGGTTCAATTCTCCTAGTTTTTATATTATTTTACTCATTGGTTTACGCCAAGTAATGCACAAAACTTCGGTTTTCATAACTAGCTACTTACAAGACCCTAATAATGCAGTAAACTGCTTCTCATCAATTTCCTTCATCTTATCAAATATCTGATTAACAACTTCATCAAGTTCAGGTATATCAAAAGGTTTCCAAGCTCTCTCGATAAAAGTCAAGTGTGAAAATTCGTTAGCAATCCTATTAATTAAAATCGGAACATGTCCATCAAACATCATCTCTAGCCGTTTCATAAGCGAATCATTTGTTGGATATCGATAAAACGTGTATAATTCAAGAAACTTTCTTATGTTATTTGGCAAACTGTATATATTAGTATATGAATTTTCAGCCCTCTTTTGCTTATCTCCTTTAACTGGTTTATACATATTATACATCTCTTGGAACAAGTAATTAAATTCTGTTACATATTCACGTAAATGATAAGGCATTGGCACAATAGAACTTTTTGAATCTGCACCTTTTTTATATTTTTCTATGCATAGGTAAGAACACTCTTCTTTTTTACCTGATAATCTTTTGAGATACTTTAAAAAATCCAAATTATGTGTTGAAACAAAAAGTTGCTTTAGTTTTTTTTGCTTAGCAATCCGAGCTTCAATAAGGCTAAATATAAAGAAAACATGGTTATTATCAAGACTTGAAATAGGATCATCAATATAGATAATAAGTTTTTCATTTGATGGTATAGGCAATTCAACCACGGTACCATCTTCTAAAGTTTCTTTTGGGATATAGAATAAATCATCTATTCTTGATATAAAATAACAGAATGATATTAAACTACATTCTCCATCACTCAAATTGTGTGCAAGTACTTCATTACGCTTAATTTCATACTGAATAAGCCCCTCTCTCTCGATTGGTTCTAATCTGATATCATTGCTTCCAAAATATAATTCTAAATAACTATTTACGCGGTCTGCTCCTCTTGATTCATCTTTTTGCATAGCTTTTTTTGCTTCAATGATTTTCTTTGTTTCAGATATCTTAGTTTCAATAGCGTTAAATTCTTTTATACTCAAGTCTTTTTCCGCTTTCAATATTGCTAATTTTCTTATGTTAGCATTGTAGTTTGACTCATTAAGAAACACCTTGATATCAGACAAAAGAATCTCTTTCTGTATTAATGCTTTATCCTTCTTTAACGATGTGGTTTTTGAGTTATTGCGCTGGATTAGTAGTTCAATATCCTTTTCCATATCTAATAAATCATTTAATATGGATAAATCAAAATCAAAATTTAATATATCATTCTCTTTAGTTTCCTTTGTATGAAGTACCTCCATTAAATCGTTTATACGTTTTACAAACTCATCTCTTCTCTTATCCCATTTTTCATATAACTGAAGATAATCTGATTGGTTCGAAATATAGAAGTCTGTTTTTTTCGGATTAAACTGTTTTTCAGCTTGCTGAACTATCAGAACCAATTTGCTATTTAAAATGGTTATATCTTTCCTCAACTCTTTACTTTCATCATTAAAATGATTCTTTAATTGAGTCCATCTTGACGGTGGAAATGGTGAACCACAAAATTTACATTTACTGGTGTCACCCTCATGATATTCAATTCCTTCTATTATCCATTTCTTAATTAAATCATCAATAACCAATTTATTTAAATCATCTGTAACTGCTATCGTCCTACTCAATAAATTAATTGATTCACTAATAATAGTTTCAAAACTATTATATTCAAGTGCATTGAATGGTATATTAGCTAACTCACGTTCATCTAGCTGCTTTAGTTTAGATTGTCGCTCAACTTCACTCAGCTGTGTAGCTTTTTCTGCATTTGTAAAATCTCGTAGTAAATGAGTCTTATTGTATGGATTTCGTCCATATAGCTTTTGGTTACCTCGAATACCTGCTGCAAATGAAGTCATTTTATTTTCAATGTCAAATGCTTTCCTGAAATCATTGTAATCTTTCGCATTATTAATTTTATTTTTTTCTGCTATGATTTTTTTATACTCATATCCTGATTTAGCTTCATCATTTCTTAGAATTAATTCTAATGACTCAATCTCATCTCGAATTTTTACGTTTTCAGAACCAAGTATGGCAAATGGCAGTATCGAACCATCACGATTATGTAACCATCCAAGATTATCCTTTACGAAATCTGTATTGAACACTCTTACAACATAGTCAATACTAAAATCATTTATATCACAAGCATTAAACTTTGTTCCATTTTCAAATGTAAAGTTATAATCACCCTCTGGATAATCAATATGTTGTTTTCTTTTTTCAAGGGTTTGAAAAATTCTTGAAAGTGTTGTCTTACCGGAATAATTATGACCATAAATGATGTTAAGTTTATTAAACTTAAATTTATCATCATCTTTTCTCCAAACAAAATCTTGATAACTCCCATACTTTTTTATGCCTAAACTACAAATCATAGTATATCCCCCCTAATCATCTATTTTATAGTTGTGTTTTATAATAGAACAACTCACCTTTCATCAAACAGAAAAACACAGTCATTTGTGGTACGGTTCACCGCACTTCACTAAATTGCGGTTTTATAGTCTTGGAAGATAAGATCGAATAGCCTCTAGTATTTCACCATTACCCTCATCAATTATGTTTTTCACTTTCCTTGTAAACGCACTTGGCTTAATGTCAAAAAATTTCCCTACTTGCGCTACTAAAGTTTTATTATTATATACTTTAAGTATTTCATTATAATCTTGATTCTCAATTAATTTTTTAGAGTTATTGATAACGCTATTATAATGTTTTTCAATATCAATAGCTTTCACAAACTCTTTATAGTTACCTTTCAGCTCATCAATATTATTGGACTTCCCATTAAAGCTATTAAGCGAGTAATTAATATATGCTACAGTTGCATCCTTACTATGCTGCTCAAGATTAGATTCAAATTGATTTATTATCCACTCTTTAACTTTCGATACAGTCTGCTTTGAGTTATCTACACAAAACTTCTTGGCAACTACTTCCAATAATTCTTCAACTAAAAAGAGGTTTTCAACCTCTGCAACATCTGGAAAAAGTATGTTTTTTTTCTCATAATTCTGTATAAATTCATCGGGCTTAAAGTCTCTATCAATAATTCCATTACATTTCAAATTATGTAAACTGTTAAGATTATCAAAAGATTTCGTAGCTTCAATAACTTTTGAACTTGAACCTAAACATATAATTGTATAATCTGGGTAAACGTTACTATATAATTGCTCATCATATGAACCTTTTTCACCCTCAATAAAAATAATTGGATTACGACTCCCAATAATCTTTAAATAAATATCTTCAGGAATATTCTCGTCAGAACTCACATGTATCCAGTCAAAATTCTCACCATCATAATTGCTCATCCATACTCGTTCTCCACCAACTCTAGTAACTGCAAAATCTAAATCGTGAGTCAAGTAAGTAAAAAGGCAATCCGGTCTCGCTGCTTCTATTTCGTCCCAAAGTCTCCTTTGTATAGCTTTGTGTAAGTGTAACTCAGGTTCATCAATAATGATAATTGAATTTTCATGAGCTGCGATACATTCACCAATCAAATATAATATAACTCTTTCCCCATCACTCATATCAGATGCATTATATTTGTTCTTTTCCCCACCGTCAAAATACGCTGATATGTTTGAACTATTAATCATTAGTTTACGATGTAATACCACTGACTCCCATATTTTTACTACCTTATCTAGCTTAGTAATTGGCGGAACAACTTTCTCTTCACTATGTTCAGACAATCTCTTATATTCTAATACTTTCTCATAATTTTCAGAGAAAAGATAAGTAAGTAATTTATCATAATCATTTAGTAAAAAAGTTTCAGGTTTTTGTCCCCATCTCAAGTTTCGTTTATATTGCCAAAGATTATCATTTCTATCATCTCTATAGTAGCCGTAATGCAGCATACTTTTTGCCTTTTTTATAGATACAGGACTAGTTGTATCAGGTATTGTCAATGATTTTTGTGCAGATACTCTATGTACTTTCTCCTTTTGATTAGAATTGAATTCTATCCAAGTCCCAAGTCTTGTTTTGCCACTCCCATTTGCCCCTACAATTACTATAGATCCTTCTGTTATTATTGAATTTTCAGTCTGATTTGCATTTTTTGATTTGGGTAATATCAATTCTTTCATTCCTACCTCCTCAGTTTATATGAAGTTTTCACTAAAATAGCAGTCACTTATAGTACGGTTCACACTGCATATTCCTAAACTATTTTATGCAAAAACCGTGTGAGTAATTTCTACTCCTATGCAAATTATAACTTGCATAATATTATATACACACTCCTGAATTCTCATCCTATTCCATTCTACTCCCAATTTTAACCAATCACAACTAGTGTGTAGTGAAACAAAAGATCCAATAAAATTTATTTATTTCATTGGATCTAAATAATTTCAATATGTATATACTTAAATATAAGATCAATATTTTTCTAATATAAATAATCAATTACTAATCTGTTATATTTTATAATACCAGTACAAAAATTATTATTTAATATGTCTTTACCATGTTATATTTAATAGCATTTCAGCTAATTGCGAAACTGATTTAACATTACTGTTTGGTAAAATATTTGTAATATCAAAAAATTTCTTTCCTCGCAATGGTCCTGATGTTTTCTTCTCATAAAGTGTTTTATGAAATTCTTTCACTAAAAAAAACTTGTGATCTGCAGTAATATCATAATTGTACTTCTCAGCTCTTATCATTGCCTCTTTTATATTTTCAACTTGCTTATCTGAAATTTCTTTTTTATGAGTAATAATCTTTAACTTGTTGTCAATAAGCTCAGCCTCAACAATATCATATATTTCTCCTATTGCTTTAATAGCTTTTTCTTTATATAAAGCAATATATTTATGATCTGAGTATCCTCTTGACTTCGGATCATAATATAAATTTAAATCTAAGTTATCTTCAAATGTAGCTCCTGTAAGAACAGCTCTCATCAAGTTTTCAGCATTTGATAATAACTTTGATTTTGAACAGTATTCTCTATAATCTTCTAAAATATCATTCATTTCAAAATCTCTATTTCCATCAATTACATCTGAAAATTTTTCAATAATTTCCTTAAATGTAGTATGAATATGTTTTACTTTTTTATTTTCATCTTTGATAATTTGTTTAATCTCTTCATTTTGCTTTAATTCAAGTTCAAACGGACTTAAAGTTAACATAATCTGAAATTCTTCCGTTTCTTTAAATTTACTCAAATGATTTTTGATTTGGTTAATATCAAATTTTTTTACAATTTTTGCTTCAATGACCACATTGAAACCTCGCTGAAGTATTTGACCATCAGGCACCGACTTATCACTAGAAACTTGCTGTTCAAAACTAATTTCTGTATCAAACTTTGTAAATGAATTCTCTGCTAAACCACCTAAAAAACTATGAAACAATCCTGGTGAATACGAGTATAACCTTGATAATAATAGCAAAGTATTATTAGTAGCTACATTTTCCTTACTACTATATCTCTGAAAATAATGTACTTTCATAAATCTTAATGCCTCCTATAATAATCATCCCTAAATAGTAAATTTCAAAATTTTATGTTATCAATTATTAAACTCTTTCAATCGTTCAAGCCACTTTAAAATAATACCATCTTCGAAAAATTGTAACAATATCCCAGAACTAAATCTATCAGCTCGAATTGCAGCTACTATAAGAGCCATAGTACATTGTTCATCTAATAAGTTAACATTTGCTTTAGCCATCGAATTATAATCCCATTTTAATTCATTTTTATTTAAGATATCACCGTAACTTGTTAACTCCATTTCCTTATGAATATCTACAAAATTATTTACATCATCAACAAAAGAATTAATTATTTCAGTATAAATAATGAATGGCATCTGTAAAGGTCGTTCATATGAACCATCATTATTAGTGTTATCGCCGCTCCATTCACCAATTTTATCATTCTTTATTTTTACTATGTAATTAGTCAATGCTACATATTTACTCATAATCCTCATTCCTCCCAAAATATTCTTCAATTTTAGTATGGTTTTAAAATCATAAAATTAATATTTTAATTTATCTATCAAAATGAAAAACATATTATAAAAATTTCAATGATTATGCAATTCACATTTTTTTGATATCTTCTCAACTTTATTAATTATTTCTCTACCTAATTGTCTAGTAGTTTTACCTTGTGTTTCATTACGCATTACTGAAATATCTAAATCATATTCAATAATAAGCTTTCTTAATATTGGTTTTGCAGGTACATATTCATCGGCTTCAATTTCATATATTTTAATTGCATTGCTCTTATACCATTTCATTAAATAGGTTTTACCCTTTAAAACAAATTCATGCTTTTCTTTTAAAGTATCATTATCTAATGGATTATATTTAAAATTATTTTTTGACACAGTAGACATATTATCTTGAATAAAGCATACAAACGCTTTTATCGTATGACGAATATACTCTGAAATCGGATTAATAGTCATCATACTCTCGTCAAGTAGAATTTGTTTAAGTTCATGAGTTACAGTATCACTTCTATTATTATCATCCCAATAAATCCATCTTTTAAAATGATTTTCTTTCATATTAGTTGATTCAAGTGTATCATATTCTTTTCTCAGTTTTTCATCTTCCGAAGAATGTGTTAAGAATACTACAATAACATCTGTATCTAATTGATCTTCATCCTCAAGATTAGATACAACACCCATATACTCTTCATATAGTTGATATTCATCAGCTGCATTTGTCCTAATTTTATTTTCTATAAGTAAACGAAGTATTTCATTATCATCAATATAAAATTTTATATCTATATCTATTCGCCTTCTTTTACCTTTATAATCATATGGTGATTCAAAAGTAATATCTAAAGTATAATTTCTCATTAGTATTTTATCAAAATCATATGATATTTCATCGCATATAATTTTCATAAACCTTTTTAGAAAAAGATCACTTAAACCATGCTCATTTTTAGGATTAAGCAAAAACCCTAACATTGCTGATAAGTTTTCTTCATTCAGCTTACCTTTCCCTTGACTTAATGCATTAAAAATATTCATTTTATCAACCTTTCAAGTAATTTTCATAATATTCAGTAACTAATTGGTATCATTAAAGGTGAATTTTCTAAGTATAAGTTGGTCTGTTTCAATTTTCTTTCTTCCTTTATGATTTATCATATTTATTTCTCCTTATATCTAACATTTACCCCAAAATATATGAATGGTAATATTTCAATAGTAAAATGTTTCTAAAATTTAAGAAAGTTTCCTTATCTCAATACATAAAAATATAATTTATTATGATAATTAAATTCCTCAGGTACTCGTATTATTATTATAAAGGCGCAGTTATGTGTAAATTTCTTTAATATAAATCGTTTTCAACTTACTTTAATTCAGTATCTGAGCATGTCGTTAACCGTCGTGTTAGACGTAGTTTAAATCAGTCATGAAAGTCAATAATATTTTTTTCTTCTTTGCTAATCTTAGTAATTAAGTTTAACTCAGATGGTATATAAAAAGTACATTCTTCAATGGTTGAACCATATTTCATGCTAATTTTACCTAATAGTAAGTATCTAGTTTCATCAAGTCTATACCTCATAATTGCTCTATATGGATTAGATCCAAGAGTTAAATACAAATGCTTATTTAATTCTCTATAAATAAAAAGTTTTTTTGAATCCAAGTCTAATTTTTTCCAATTGTCGAAAGAAATCTCATCAACAATTGTAAATTGAATTTCAGGACTCGTGTTGGGAACAAAGTCTATACAACTTACTTCTATTAATACTTTATCATCATAAATATCATTTGAATCATCTATAACTTTCTTATTATTAGTTTGCTTAGTGTCTAGCCAAATACATAAATTATTTCGTAATAAATCTCCCCATTCAGTAATATCAGAAAACTTTTTATATAGTAAAACATTCTCCTCTTCAATCAAACCCTTGAACTTGTTTATCTTTTCAGTATCTTTATTTAGATTGCTTTTATCATTATTTTTAAAATATAACCATATCTCTGGCTTTTGATATGTATTATACAATTCTAAAGCTACATTGTACTCCTCTTCAGTGCCAGAAGAGTATTTTCCGGTATGGCTTCCCCAACGTTTCCATAAAAGCATTATAAACAAATCACTTTTTTTTAGGTCTTCATTTATTAGTTGTTGCGGTCGACCCACTCCTAGAAGAGTATCTTCCCATCCTAGTGGTTCTAGATGATAACCCATCGTGTGTGCTTTTATAATGTTCACTTCAGAAATTATATCTACAAATTTTTTGCGCTCATCTGATAAATCCCCTGGTGAAGCTATAAAAATTTTAATTGGTTCATACATATATATTCAACGCCTTTCTTTGATTTAAATTACATCAAACGGTGCGCCTGTTTACGACGCAACAATACCGCTACCCGTTGTGTTGGAAAAAGGCTGTTAAGTGAAGGTTTTATATATACAAAGCAATTGGAATAAATACAAGTACAGGCCCTTCAAGCTTAGAAATAATGTTGGGCATATTAATACCTTCTGTCGAGTCATCACTGCCTAATGATTCATTCATAGTACCTACAAATTCATTCAAAAAAGAGTCTTGGAAGATCTTAAAACTTGATTTTCTAAATAGATTAACACTTTCATTTTCATTTACAACACGAATAACTTTACCTAGTACTTTGTATCTTCCATCTAATAATTCTGATTCTAAATTATTAACAAAGTACTCCATTTTAACAGGTAAAATTCCTTTTAAGTTTTGTTCTTTATTTTCAATAATTAGGTCAAGAGTATTATTTTTTGTTAAATCGTCCAACAATAACTTCATTTGGTCAAAAACTAATTCATTTTCATTTTTTTCACGCTGTTTATTTTTCTTATTACCTAATTCAGGAGTTGGAGCAAATTTCATAAACGTCGAGAAAACTTCTATAAAAGTATCAAGCGTCTCGACCATTGGACTTTTATTAAGGAAACCATCCATCTCAACAAAATCGCCTTCCAAAACATCTTTATTTTCAACTTCCCCTATAACTTTTAGTCTTCCATCCTCATAAAGTAAATTCCTTAATTTTGAAAACAAAGATGCACTCGTATGAACGCGCTCTTCAGAAATCGTTGTTGTCCCACCTTCTACTTTTTCTTTTGATCTATCTCCGTTTAATGAAATTCCAAGAAAAGTTGATAGCATATTAGATGTATTAAAACTAGCACCTCTTGCATTTGATTCTCTGTTATTTGAAGATTTATCATCAGTAACAGCTCTAACTTTTGAAAAACCGTCTTCTAAAATTGCTAGTAAATCGAATACTATTTTTTCATTTAAATATACTGGAATACACAAATCTTTGCTCATATTCAAAACTCCTTTTTATAAAACTTTCACTTAACTTAATAATAACCGAACTTCGGTAACACCACCCAATTAGTTTTCATTACCGAATTTCGGAAATACTACTTGTAAATAAAATGCTCCCTAACCGTACTCACGTTAACATAATTGTATCACTTTAAATACTTCCCTAAAAGGATAAAAATATACTTTACTTGAGCATTACTTATAACTTACTTAATCCAAACAAACTAACTGTTTCACTTAAAAAAAGACCCTCTTTTCAGAGAATCTTATCAATTTATTATATTTATACATCTTTTTCTTTACTACATACCTATCATTTCAAATTCCTTATCTACTATGTATACTTGCACTTGTCTTCTCTTATTATAATACTTGTCCTTTAATTTTTTTGTTACAGTTAATTCTTCTTACTTATTTCTAAAAGATTTATTATAGAACTTGCAGCACTCATATTTACCCATGTTCCACCTAAATTTTCACACATCTTTTTTACTTCTCTTTTATTTTAATATTCTGTAAATAAAATTTGCCAACAAAAAATAATAAATGCCTACGAGAGCAAATTCCCGTAGGCACTACAACCTTTTTTCATATTATTTTATTTAGAAACGTTGGTATTACGCACTATCTTAACGCAAGTTTCTACGTGCATCGAATGTTTCACATCACATTTTTTCCGTTTCTTAATTATTTTTGATTGATCATTCAAGCGTTGAAATATATACCTTTTATAGAATCGGAAATTTTTATTACTATTTTTTATTTCTTAATTTATCTTAATTATACTTCCTCACCGTAGACAAATCGTAGGCAATAGATAAAAAATACTGTGATATTGATAATTTTACATTTTAAAATATAATTTTAATTTCTTTATCCGCATAAAACATGCAGAAAATCAATATTAAAATTGCCCTAATTAATGAATATTCAATAGGAATATTATCAACTCCTTTAATTATTTTTTCTTTTTTAAAACTCCTATATGAGGTTTTGTCGTTTTTTAATCACAGTTTTTTGGAATGTATTCACCCACTTTCCAATCAAAGTCGTTTTTTATAATATTAAACTGGGTAAATCATATCCTTTTAAATACTCTAAATTCTGTAAGCTAGTTTTACATGTCTATAGAATTTAAAGATATAATCTCTCCAAAAATTTCCTCAACAGAATTTTTAATTGGTTGAATATCATCTACATAAAATATTCTAAGGTTTTTTATAGCTCTGGAGCAAGAAAAATATATTAAGTTTCTTACACTATTGTATTTCATTTTTTCTTGATCTTCAAGATTATGTCTTTGCTGATAATTTCCAAAAAACTTATTGAAGTAATTAGAGTCAATTCCAAACCTCTTCTCCATTATTATAAGAACATTATTGAATTCTAGTCCTTTTGTCCCATGATAAGTATGATAGACAATATCGCTTTTTTGCTTATTACAGATAAGTTTATGCCAATTATTATACTCATCCATTGATAAACAAAACATTTTTTCAATCAACAATTCAATTTCATCTAATTCTTCATCTGTATTACTTACTGACCAATTACGCTTAATTATATTCTTAAGTGATTCAATTGACACAGTTCCTTCTGGAAATAAACTGGAAATAACCTCTTTGTAAATATCCAACTCAAAATTATCATGAATTCTTATTAACTCTTCCAAGTATCCACCGAAATCTTCAAATTCCATAGTATTTAAATTTGTAATCAGATTACGAAGTTGAGATATATTTACTTTTTTCAATATTTTTTTAGGAATCAGATCTATAATTTGGCATTGATTATCATTGACGTTAATAAAAAAGTTTACTAATTCAAAAATTGCTCTTTGTGCATATCCTAACTTTGATAAATCATTACTAAGTAATTCAGTATTAATCTTCTCATATCCTTTACCGATAGAATAGCGCGGCATTCTTTTCACAAGATCATATAATCCAGGCAAACCAATTCTTGTAGCGACTACTTTATTTGTCAGTACGAGACAATGCAATCTATTCGTATTATCAATTGACCAATCATTCTTACAACTATCTAATATTTGTGGCACTTGCTCTCTTGAACCAATATAAAACTCTACACTTCCGCAGTTACTATCACTAAATATAGACGACTGCTTTATATCATCCGATCTTATACGATTAATTACATCAATAACTTCTGATGATGATCTTCTATTAAACTCTTTTACTATTTTCACTAGTCCTATGTGCTTTTCATATAATAAACTTCCAACACCCTCCTCATAAATATTCTGTGCTGCATCTCCAAAATATCCGACAAAAAACGGATGTCTAACTCTTTGAGAAGTTTGAGAAATCTTGTTCATAATTCCTACTACAAATGGATTTGTATCTTGATATTCATCTACAAAAATATATGGATATTTATCTATCACTAACCGTCTTAGAATCTCATATTTTTCAAACATCTTATAACTATACTCGAGTAATGTATCATGACTTATCTGCATTTTCTCTAATCTGTCATTGTTAACCCTAGCTGTATATTGCAATTTTCTATAACCAGGATTACCTTCATCAATTTGTACTATTGTATTATTATAACTATCGATTCTGTAGATTGCAGATACCAATTTTTTGAATATCCCTATATTATGAAGTAATTCTCTAAATTCACTTACATAAGCACCAAATTCACTTCTAAATTCAGAACTTTTCATATTATAGCATCTATAAAATTCTGATTTAAGTTGAATTATAACTTCTGTAAATTCTTCCTTTTTATTCGGTTGAAGTTCATTATACTTAATATAGCTGTCTGATTCGATATTATCTTTTAATATTTCAACTTTCTCTAAAAGTTTTTCATGATGTATTATCACTAATTCTTTCTGATGTCTCTGAATCAAATTCCACATTCGCTCATGAATCGTAGAAATCAGAACAAGATTTGATTGACCTAAACGATCTTTCAATTCTTCAGTTGCTACATTGGTATAAGTAATGCAAATGACTTGTTGCCCGTGTTGTACTAAACGTCTTCCATGGGTTTTAAGTACATATTTAAGACTCTCAGTTAAGGCATACGTTTTACCAGCTCCAGCTCCAGAATCAAAGACCATACACTCATTACTATCTATTTTCGAATTAATACTATCTTGAATTTCAATTTCTAGCTGAATATTTTCCTGACTTATTGTTTTCAAAGACATTTCATTCACCTCCACCAAACTGATTTTTCAGCAAAGCAAGTCCATCAACAATGTATTGTGGCATTTTAGGAATATTTTCTAAATTATCTTCCTGTAAATATTTATATAATAAGGTGTTAGCAAAATCACTTTTGTTATTAGATAACTTTCTTTGAAGTTTATAAGACTGTTCCTTCAGTCCTCCTTCATCTCTTATTATTTTTAAATACGTATTCCGCTTTACTTCTTTTAGTACATCAGCCAATATTTCATTATCATAATTGGCTAAAATAAATGCTTCTTCAAAACTTGTAGGATATACACCATGACAAGAATCTTGATAGACTATATTCATTTTTTCAATTGGAACATTCAATTTTATTGTTTCTATTGAATTTTCATGTTCATTGTATTTTATAATAGTTTCGTTAGTTGTTGTTCTACCAACTAAATTTTCCATTTTTAAGTACACTTTTTTTTCTTCTTCATCACGTTTTATGTCCAAATCAGTGATTATCAACGTAGGTACACTCAATGCTTTTATCAAATTGTGATAAACGAGACCATGAGCACCATTTATATTAAAAATTGAAATATAGTGTTTACTCAAATCTTCATCTATATCTAAATAATAATTCAAGAGAACTTCTTCAGTAATCCCTTCAACAAAAATGACTGCATCAGAGAAAAATAGCTCTGATACTCTGTATTTTATATGCTTCTTAAGGAATTCAAAATCCTTCTTATTTTTTTCGTCGTTATCAGCACCATTTTCCTTCGGAGCAACCAACCCATCTCTAAGGCAAACAACTTTTGACTCATTATCAACAGAAGTAATATAATTAATATAGTCAAAAGAACCACCACTGTGTATTTTACTGTTTAGTATATGTGAAGAATGTGTTGTAACAAGTAATTGACTGTTAACTTTTTTATTTTTACCTTCTAGTAGCGTCACAATGGCTTCGTTTATACTTTTTATAAAATTTTCTTGCATTTGAGGATGCATAAATGTCTCAGGCTCTTCAATAGATATAAGATTAATCTTACTATTGAATGAACCTTCTGGATATTTTTCCATATACTCGATAAGATCCGCTATAATCATCATAAGATTTGTATAACCTAAGCCAAATTGATTCTCTGGTATGTATTGACCATTCTCAATGTACTCGTACTTCACAAGTTTATTAAGTACATCTTCAAAAGAAACATCAGAACTTAAACGAACACTTATATGTTCTGCTGACTCAATTTTACTCACAGATTTATTAATATTTGCTGTATGCTCAGACTGTAGTTGCTCAGTTACAGAATCATTAAAATTTTCAAGTATCTCCTCTACATCACTTTGCTGTTCTAGTGCTGAAGCGCGATATTTCACAATCTTATTGAATGCATTTGAAAGACAATGTTCACTTGTTATATTATTTGCTTTGATTGACCTGAGATCAATCAATTGATTTAATTGAAAATTTTTAATTGGATCATCAGCTACACTATAGTATCTAACATTAAACGGCGTATGTTCTAATAATTTCAGATATTTCCCATATGTATTAGGAGTGTCAATTACACTCTCTTCTATTTTTCCAATGAATTCCTCAATATTCTCTAGTTCATATTTAACACGTATAATTAATTCAGACTTTTCAGCATCAGCAATTGTCATAAAAGGAGCAAGATTACTTATTATATCTGTACTATTATTTTCTAACCCAACCACAATCTCAAATTTCAAAACAGGAATTGCGTGCATTATATTATCTGATTCCAACGAATTTATATACCGTTCAAATAACCTTTTAAGATAATTCAAATTAATATCTGTACAACAAAAACCATTTCCTTTTCCAAGAAGATTTTCCAAAGCCTTGACTACTGTAGTTTTTCCAACATTATTCTTACCAACCATTAGTGTTGTTGTTTTTGCAATGTTCACATCCGTATTACCTGCTTCATTTTCTCTAAACCCACGAGAGTCGACAAATCTTATAACATTATTTTCTTGTCCAAATTTTCTGAAATTCTCTAACTTAATGCTTTTAAGATACATAACTATCCTCCTCTTAATTCTGTCTAATACTTCCTCTTTAGGAACACTAATACTCTTTAATCAACATATTTTATAGCCTACTTTACGTTCAAAATCATTTTTATCTGTTAAATCTTATATACGCAAAATGTTTTTTGTCTGCACATAATTTAACACTTTCATCTACTATCAGAACCTTCTCCTGCATCTACAAACTGACATATTTATGTTACAATAAACTTCATGTTTTAAAATCTACTCAAATTTAATTTATGATTGGATAAGTAGATTTATCATCTTTCTGTAAACTACAAACATAATGTGTTTGTAATTGAATCCTATTATTTTATGTTGTTGGAGTACTAAGTAAATTTTACCATTTCACTTAGCATAGTACAATATTATTTAGATATTTTAGATATTTTTAATTTATGTATTATTTTATTCATTTTTCATTCCAAAGCATTTTCCCCGTCAGTGCTTCCATTCTACTGTGCATTTGACAATCTATTTTTGACATTCTTATTATAAAAATCACCTCATTATTATTTTCAGTATTCTAAATATTAAGATGTGTTATTTCAAACAAATATGTATTTCTTATTTTTAAGCATAACAAATAAAGTAAATGTTAAGTAAATTTGCTATCTTTATATACTAAGTTTAAAGCCAAAAACGCTTATAATATACAATTTTTAAATTGATTTCATAATTTCTACTTATTATTTTCCCACTTCTCGTTTATATTTCCCTAATAAGATAATATAAGTATAAGTTTATCCCATGTATTCAAATCAATCAAAGAACTCATCTGTCACTCTGTTTAGATACCCTCAAAGTCTTCGTTTAATTGATCAATACTTTTGGTAATACTGTATAATCAATTAATTAAATAATCTTCAATAAAGTTCTCAAATAAATTAAATTTTTCTATGATACAATGAGGAAGAAGGTAATATTTGGATATTTCAAATTTGCGTCATATAAGAAAACATTAAAATCAGCTTTCCTTTGTCATCATATGTAAATCTTATTAAAGGCTTACTATTAGCCTTAAAAGAACAGGAGATTGAATTATATATAGATTGGCTGAACATGAATATGCCAGACATGCCTAATACAAAAACTGTTAATAAATTAAAGAAAAAAATCAAAATTGTAATTCATTACATTATGTTATGTTTTAAATACTTAAAAGTTTTTATATGGTTCCTATAATCTTAGTATTAATAATAAATTGCTATAATTTTAGTATATATACAGTCCTAATAACTAATATAAATGGAGGTAAAAATGGCTAAAAAACAAGTTTTCTATTCTTTTCATTTTAAGAACGATGTAATGCGAGTTCAACAAATAAGAAATATTGGTGTTCTTGAAGGTAATTCAACTGTTTCAGCAAACAAATGGGAAGAAATAAAAAGAAAAGGTAATAGGTCAATACAAAAATGGATTGAAGATAACATGAAATATAAATCTTGTGTTATCGTTTTAATAGGTGAAGAAACTGCAAATCGCCCCTGGGTTAAATATGAAATTGAAAAAGCATGGAAAGATGGAAAAGGATTACTTGGTATTTATATTCACAATTTAAAGTGTCCAATAACAGGAATAAGTAAAAAAGGGATAAATCCCTTTAGTCAATTTTCGTTTGGTAGTAAATCATTTGCTGATGTAGTCCCATGCTATGATCCTATTTCTTATAATGCTTATAATGACATTGCAAAAAATCTTGATATCTGGATATCACATGCTATTGCAAATAGAAAAAAATATTAGCTGCTCTAATTTTCTCTAATAGTTAAATAAAATTCTTATTTTCTTTTGAATATAAATATTAGAGTTTTATTTTATTATAATGTAAAATAACTTTATCTATTATAGAAACTCATAGTATAATCTAACTATTTAAGGTCGGTGTATTATTTATTTCTGTATTTCTCATTTGCTTTCTCATTACTTCAACTTGATCAATATAATTCTTAATTTGATTATCTTCTGTATCGCCAAAATAGAAAGGATTATCTAACATTCTCCTATATAAATCGTAAAATTCAGATTCCCCAATTCTAAAATCCTGATAGTTCTTTTCTACTTTCAAAGTTCTATGTAATGTCATAATAATAGCTGAATGAATAGAAACTATTGTTAAGAATAACAAACTATTATTCTCTTTAACTATAAATTGAGCAATTACAGGAATACTAACAGCAATAGTAGTTGACCAAATCAAACAATAATAATGAAGATACTTATACATTTCTGCTTTATTTTTCCAGAAAATCAATGTACCTTTAATCCTTGAATAATGATCATCCAATCTTTTTCTTCCTTCGACAGTAAAGTGTAGACACTCCTCAAATCTCTTTCCTCCAGGATTTAACTTAATTTTCTTAAAAATTGCCTTTACTACAGGGACCAAGGTAACTACAGCGAATATTATGTAAACAATTATCCAGATTTGCCAAACATCAAATTTCAATTTATCACCTCTACAATACATACTAAAAATACAATAAATCTCAAATACCTTTCATTTCAATAAGCAATAAGCACTAAATAATCCAACAATGAGAGTTAGATATAGCAGAACTTCCGTAATTGAAAACATAGCATTTAACAAAGAATACTTTCCACCTTTATAGTTTGATAATGGCATCTTAAAACTTTTAATAATTTCTTCCCCATTTATCATTTTCTTATCAATAATATCATCATAGATACCACGAAATTTTCGTTCCTGTTTTAAATAATACGAGTCAAGAAACCAAAAGATAATAGCTGGTATAATTGCAATAAAAATATACATTGCATTACCTTGACCTGCATCATTAATACTTGATGCATAAATAGCTAATAAAGCAGATATTATAGTAATCGACCATCCTTTTAGCTGAAATGAACATTGATTCATCCTAGAGATATTCACTTGTAAAAACTCAAGATGTTTCACTTTGTTATTATCCATTTTCTCCTCCATTATTTTATTATCAATCAAATTTACTAAGATTCTTATAAATAATTTGATTCGCTTAATTATTATTCCTAATTCCTAATTACCAATTAGTAATTCCATCTAATCCTTTGCTTGAAATTCCTGTTAGTAGAGCAAATCCATGTAATTGAACATTATCATGTGGTAATTTTCCATATAGATTTAAGAAAAATTTTTCTGATTTATTGCTTAAATCAGTTCCATAGAAATTACCGGTTTCCCATGAACACCATGGTCTAATGTATTGCGAACCCGATATATTTAATTCACTATTAATTGACCTCAAAAAAAGTAATTGTTCTGATTTCTCCAATACAGCATTCAAACTATCTTTTAAATCTATTCCATTAGCCAGAGAGTCGTTATGCATCCAATCTATATATAAAAATATTTTATTTCGCTTAAAAAAAATAAATAGCGCTATCGTATACAAATAATCCTCAAAAGCATAAGATAAAAATACCTTTTTAAGTTCATTTTTATTCTTATATTCATCTTGTGCTTGACTCTTGAAATCTTTTAACTCTGTCAACAATCTCTTACTAATAAATCTATCAGAATATTCGATTAACAACTTTAATATACGATTAAAAATATTCTGTAGTTTATATTTCTTACCACTCCACTTTTCCACTTCTTCTCTTATACTG
>JAUCFZ010000003.1 GCA_030377915.1 Clostridiaceae bacterium HSG29 | reverse complement strand
CTTTAAGAGTTTTTTCAATTGAATTAGTAACAAATATTTTATCAGTTATCCCTTCTTCTACAATATAGTCGTGCCCAAGGTCATCTTCTAAAACACTTATTTTTTTATTTTTTGCATCTTCAATATTTTTTATATCTGAATTTTCACTAACAAAAACAGCATAAGAAGATATAAAATGAGGAACAGAAAAGTCTACTAATTTATCACGCTTTTCAGTTTTATACATTCCCATCAAAGCATTAATTTGCCCCTCTTCTAAGTCTTTGCGTACAATATCCCATTTATCTAAATTTATTTCATAATCAATTTCCATTACTTCTGCAACTGCAATAAATATATCCACTAAAAAACCATCAGGTTCGCCATTATCATTAATAAATTCAAATGGTGGATATTCGGTAGATCCAGCAACGTTTAAATATTTTTTATTAGTAGCAAATGTTCCAATAGAAAAAATAGTTATAATTACCAGAAACATTAAAATTGTTTTTATTATTATTTTATTATTCATCATCAATCCCTCGTTTGGCTATAGTAAAATTAAATGTTGTCCCTCTACCATATTCAGAATCTACATTTATTATTCCATTATGACTATCTACAATTTTTTCACAAATTGCTAATCCAATACCTGTTCCAGGATATTCACCTCTACTATGCAATCTTTGAAAAACTTGAAAAATTTTATCAAAATATTCTTCTTTAATACCAATTCCATTATCTTCAATTTTAAATTTCCAAAATTCTTCATTTTCTTCCGAAGTTATTCTTATTTCAGGTTGTCTATCACCTTTGAACTTAATTGCATTTCCAATTAAATTTTGAAATAATCTAGATATTTGAACTTCATCTCCAAAAATAATAGGCAAAGATGAGTGTACTATTGTTGCATCATTTTCTTCAATAATTACTTCAATATTTTTAAGCGTATTCTCTAAAACTTTCT
Organism: Clostridiaceae bacterium HSG29; assembly: GCA_030377915.1. Classification (GTDB taxonomy): domain Bacteria; phylum Bacillota; class Clostridia; order Peptostreptococcales; family Acidaminobacteraceae; genus HSG29. The sequence goes on along the minus strand of JAUCFZ010000003.1, from coordinate 51,971 downwards.
CTAAATCAATTAATTCAAATTTTTTAACTTTAGTTCCAATTCTAGAATATTTTAATAAATCATCAATTAAAATCTGCATTCGTTTAGCCCCATCAACAGCATATTCAATAAAGTCAGTTCCATCTTGATCAAATTTATCAGAATATCTTTTTACTAATAACTGAAGATAACTAGTTACCATTCTAAGCGGTTCTTGTAAATCGTGTGAAGCAATATATGCAAATCTCTCTAACTCTTTATTTGATTTATCTAATTCTTCAGTTCGCTTTAAAATTGTTTTTTCAAGATTGCTTTGATATAATTTTAATTCTTTTTCTGCCTTTTTTTGTTTTGTAACGTCTAATCCAATTCCAGCTAATAAAGATTTTTTACCATCTCTATGAAGTACAAATCTCTTGGTTTCATAAATATGTTCTGAACCATCTTTATGATATAAATGTTCAACTGATAATTGGTTGCCTTCTTCAAGCGCAAGTTTATCTAAAGCAATAATTTTATTACCTACTTCCTCAGAATAAAAATCTTTTGCTGTTTTACCTTTCCAATTTTTTGTTTCAAAATTTTTATTCATATACTCATTTGTATATATAATTTCAGAATTTGAAGTTTTTATAAACGCCAAAGCCGGTAAATATCCCATAAATAATGAAAATCTTTCCTCACTTTCTTTTAAATCTATCTCCGCTTTTTTTTGAATAGTAATATCTCTAACAAGAACAAGTGCTTCATTATTTCCAGTTTCAATAATTCTTGCTTCAAAACATAATTTTCCTTCTGGCGTAGAAAACATATATTCAACAGTTTGAATATTTTTTTCCTCAATACATTTTTTAATTGAATCTAGTATTTTATTCGCTTCTACTTCTGACAAGAAATCTGATATATATTTACCAATTGTTTCTTCTTTCGTATAAAACGAATTTTTTTTATTTAAGCCAATAATATCTAAATATTTCCCTTCAATATTTGTTTTAATAATTGTATCAGGTAATATCTCTATTATTGTTCGATTATATTCCTCACTTTCTTTTAATTTATCAATACTTTCATTCATATTTTTAAGCATAATATCATATGCGTTTATTAAAGCGTTAATTTCATAATTATTTTGCATATCTGGTAATTTTACATTTAAATTATTTGCATCAACTTCTTTTGCTATTTTAACAAGTAAATTTAATGGCTTTGAAATATATTTCCCTGTAATTAATGTAACTATAAATACAATTATTACAATCAAAATGCCTTCAAATATAATAATTAAATTCACAATATTGTATATTTCTTTAGCAATTACTATCCTTGAAAAACATACCTCAAAATCACCAATTTTATCACCAATTTTTGAAATAACAATACCACTCTTAGTAAATTGATATTTTTTATTTATATCTTTAGATTCATTATTTTCACTAACAAAACTTATTATTTCATCATTTTCTTTTACTTTTATTGATAAAACTATTTTATCCTTTAAATAGGAATTTATAATTGTATCAAGATCATCCTTATCAGATTCCCATAGTGGAGTTTGTAATACAAGAGATAATTGTTTTATTATTGAATCAGAACGATTATACAAAGTTTTAGTTCTTTGCTTATTCTGAATATAAATAATACTTACACCTATAATAATCATAATTAATGTAATCACTATGGATAGTATAATAATAAATCTTGTTCTTATATTTGTGGCTCTATTAATTTTCATACTATTCTGACTCCTCTACTTGTTATTCTGTTTTAAATACTTCTAAACTCTTTTTATATGCTTCACGTTGTTTTTCAACCCCTATATTTTTAGTTATTATTTTCCATTCTTCGTAAACAACATTTAGCGCTTCTTCTGCTGTACTACGCCCTTCTAGAGCCCTATTTATTCCAACTGCTAAACTTCTCATATATAATTGACTATTATGAATTCTTAAATCTATTACTCTATTTGGATGTTGACTAATTTTATTCATAGTTCTAACATATGAAGACGCTACATTTAAATCCCATCCTGCATCATTTACCCAAAACTCAATATCCAAATCAGAAACTCTATAAGGATTTACTCCAAATCTTCCTATAATTAAATCTGATTTATGATTCACTTCATTACTAAAAAAACCTAAATAATCAAATGCAATAGTTTTATTTTCTGAAACTCGTGATACTGCACTAGTCCATCCCCATGCAATATACGGTGCATAATTAATATCAGGAAAATTATCCCATCTGTTTTCCTCTTCATTCCAAACTTTTCTAGAGCCTGGTAAAACTTCTGCTACTACTTTATTTCTAATTTCAGATTTTTTTTGCATGGCTTCTACAAAAGGATCATCCCATGAGGTACAAAAAACAGCATTCCCTTTTCCAAATTCGTTAATTTGATCACTTAATGATTTTTTTTCTTCTGATACATTAATATCTTGCATCTCAACAAATTTATTTAATGCTTCAATAAAACCTGGCGAATTTATCAAAGGTTCCATATCCTCAGAGTCAGAATCAAAATATATACACTTTCCTATATAATCCGGATGTTTAACATACGGGGTTGCATATTGAAGAAATTGCGAAAATAATAAGTCATCTTGATTAGTTATTTGACTTATTCCATTTATTTTTTTACCATTATAAACTTTATTTTGAAAAAATTTTGAAACTTCAATAAGTTCTTTCCATGTCTCTGGAATCTTCAGTTCTTCACCAGTTTCATCATAATATTCCTTATTAATATTTAAATCACTATAAATATCCGTACGAAATTGCATATAATTTCTATCGCCATCAATCGTGACATTATAATACTTATCTTCCCATTTTGCTAATTTTTTATATATCGTAATAGTATTTTGAAATTGCTGCGAATTAATCATAGAATCTGGAACTGGTGCTAAATCATCAACAAAATCTGCTATCCATTGCGAACCATAAAAAACTATATCATATTTATTTTTTTTAATTCCATATTTTACTTCTGAATATAAATCTTTAAACGGAACATATGTAATTTCCACTATAGCTCCAGTTAAATTTGCAAATTGCTGTGCATGTAATTGAGTAGGCTCACCCATAACAGGTTTTTCATGAGTTAATATTTTTAAAATAATTCCATCATAATTTTTTTCATTAATTGAACTATACGAATACGGTCCACTAAAATCAGTTTTTACTTCACTATAAGTTTTATTAGATGGATAAATAATTTCTTTCTCATAAACATTATCATTATCAGTTGTTTCTTCTAAAACTTGTGTTTTATTAATATTTATTATATATACAGTTAATGAGGATAAAAAAATTAAAACTGCAACACTTAAAATAATCTTCTCAATTTTATTATATTTCATATAAATAACTACTTATTAAGTAGATCCTCCTCTCATAAGAAATTTATCGGACTTATTAGCAAATTTACCCTTTTTAAATCTAAATAATCATTTTTAAATAGAAAAAATGAACTATTCCTTTAGTAACAGTTCACTTCAACTACACAGTAAATATTTTTAAAAACAGACTTTATTTCTACCCATTTTTTTTGCTTCATATAATTTCCTATCCGCTCTATTAATAAGTTCAAGCCATGAAAGATCATCATCATATTCTACTACACCCATACTTAAAGTTATATTATCAACAATATCTGAAATTTTTTCCATTTTGCTAATATTTAACCTTAATTTTTCAGCTACTATCAACGCATTTTCAAGTTCAGTATTTGATAAAAATATTATAAATTCATCCCCACCATACCTAAATATAGAATCATTAATCCTTAACTTATTATGAATTATATTAATAACTTCCTTTAATACTTCATCTCCTTTAGTATGACCATATGTGTCATTTACATTTTTAAAATGATCAAAATCAAACATTATTATTGAAAATGGTATATCATATCTATTGCTTTTTTCAACTTCATCTGATAAATATTTTTCTAATTTATTTCTATTAAAAGCACCTGTTAATTTATCAAAATAAGTAATTTTTATCATTTTAATTCGCGATTTATATAAAAATACATTTAATATTATTAATATTAATGCAATACTTATTAATAAAATACTTTTATATATTATGTTACTTTTAAAATATACAAAAACATTATTTTTTTCCTGTAAAACTAAATATCCAACATGATTCCCTATAACATTATCTATTTGCAAAAATATAACAGAACAATCATTATTTTTAGAACTATAATTAATTAAAAATGATTCTTCCGCTAATAATAATTCATCTAATTTTTCATCATTTATTAAAAATGAAATCATTTTATTTAGTTTATTTTCATCTTCAATATAATCATATATTTCCTTATCAAAATAATATAAGTCAGATATTAAACATTCATCATAATTTTCTTTTATTTGTTCTTCCCATACTTTTTCATTTACAATTGATTTTTTTATCATAAAAATACTTTGATTATTATAAAGTTTTTTCATTAATTCAGCAATTGAACCAAAAGATAAACTTATTTCCATAGAACCAATATGTTTTTCATTATTAAATAAAGGATATTGAAATCTATATCCATTAAATATTCTTCCTTCTTCAAATCCTTCAACAAATATTTCTTTCTCATTTGAAATTCTCACTGTATTTCTAACATCAGTTAAATTATCTCCATATTTATCAATTGCATGCATTCTTAAAAAACTCTCATTATCTTTTAAAACGAAATGAAATTGTCTAAATTTATTTTTCTTAGTTCTATTGTATATTTTTTCTACATTATTACTTAAAATTTTTCTTAATTCATCTTTTCTTTCTTCACTTGCATTATTAGCTTCATCAATTATTTCTAATATTTCATTATTACAAATAACTTCATTAAAATATGCTTCTGAAAGCTTTCTATTAGAGTATTTAATTGTGTTATATTGTTCTTCATATCTATTTAATAATTCTTCTTTATTACTACTATTTTGCTCCCTATATCCTTTTATTAATTCATACTCTAATATTGAGAATACAAAAATAATTAGAATTATTATTAATATAAATATATAAATTTCTTTTTTATTTGTTTTATTCACAAATATCACATCCGTTTAATTATTTTATTCTTTTAATAATAACACTAATCCATTTTTCATTTTCTCTATTTTTTCTTACATCTTTAGTTTCAATAAATTTTATTATTTCAATACCTAATAATTTATTTAATAAAATCTTTAATGAATTTTCTGTAAAGCAAGTAAAAACTCTTCCATTATTTGAAAAATTATTATCTCTTAGTTTAAAAGATATAAAAAATATACCATTTACCGATAATAAATCAATATATTTTAAAAGTATCTCTTCCATACTTTCTTTTTTTACATGAAGTAATGAAGCACAAGCCCATATTCCATCAAATTTCTTATCTGTTTTATATTCTTCAAATGTAGAAAAAACAATTTCATTTTTTAATATTATTTTTAAATGCTCAATTATTTTAATTGATCCATCAAGCGATATAACATTATAACCTTTATTATGAAAATATAAACTATCTCTTCCAGAACCACAACCTAAATCTAAAATTATATCTTTTACATTCAAATATTTTTCAAATTCATTATACAGTAATGACATATCTGCTTTAAAACTTTCACTTATGTATTTATCGTAATTTTCATTATAATATGTAATATTGTTCATCATTAACTCCATTCCTTACATACTATTTTATCATATTATTATATATTCGGAGAAAAATAAAAAACAAATAATTTAAGCAAGTAATGATAAAAAAAGTATAGCATATATAAAACAGCCTAGAATTTCTTCTAGGCTATAATTTTTCTATTTTGTAGGCATAATTAATTCTTGACCAACAAAAATTAAATCAGGATTATTAATAATAGTTTTATTCATTTCAAATATTTCATTATAACGTTCACCTTCATCAAGATATTTTAATGCTATATCCCATAAATTATCTCCGCTTACAACAATATAATTTTCACTTTCAACTACTTCTTCAGTTAATTCAGCTGTTGCAAGATTATTTTTTAATTGATTAATTTCTTCTAATGTTAAACCAATTTTTAATAAATACATTTCAGCCGCTTTTTGAAGATTTAATCTCGAAATATCTGTTCCTTTCTCAAGTCCAGATACTATTGTTGTAAGTGATGTAACAATATTACTTTCTGCTATTGCATCATATTGTTCAGTTCCTTCTTCAACGCCATAATAATTTTTATATGTTACCATATAATCTGTAACTATTTCATTAAGACTTGCTCCCATTAAAGATTCAAGAACAGCACTTGCGAAACCTGCTCTATCTTTACCTTCAGTACAATGAACAAGATATGGACCTTCATTATTAATAATAAATTTAAATCCCTCTGCTAATTTTGTTTCAAAATCAGAACTAGATAAATCAACTCCCATATCTAAATATATTACTTTTCCATTATCATAAAGAGATTTATAATAATTAGAGTTGAAATCTTCAACTTCATAATATCCTTCTATTTCTTCTTTTGAATCAGCTAAATTTATGACTGTTTCAATTTTAGCATATTCCATTAATTCATTTGAATATGAAGCTCTGTTTAATTCATTATTCACAGGGCTACTACTTCTAAATAGAACATTAGCTTCCATTCCCGTTGTATTAATATTTCTAAAATTTGCAAATACTGCATCAGTAGCATAATCCGCTCTTTCATTTGTTCTTTCTAATTGATGTAAAAGATATTCACTAAGATATCCACCTTTTTCAATCATTGAGAAAATTAATTCATCCCCAGCTTCAACTTCATAAGTAGTAGAAAAATTACCCATATTAATTGCTACAACAAGCAAATTCTTTCCTTGATCATCGCGTACAAGCATACTTCCTGTATCTACATCACTATATGATGTACAAAATGGTATTTCAAGTTCATTTTCTCCAACTTTAACTAAAAGAATATCTCCTAATTCATATCCTGCATCATAAAGTGCTAAAGGTTCAATATCCATTGTAAGATTCCCATATTTCTGAACTTCTAATACACTCCCTTTTACTTCAGTTGAAACTGCAGCCATTACTGGAAATATAGCTACTACTAAAGCAATTATTACTAATAAAACAATTTTCTTCTCAAATCTCATAATTCCTCCTTATACTTTCACATTAATAAACCTATACTATGTATATCATTTTTAATTACTTTTAAACATTTAATCTTAAAAATATAGGAGGTTTTCGTAAATATTGTAGTTAAGAAAAAAGATTAGTTATATCCAATGGTTTAAGGATATATTTCCCCTTCTGCTATAGATTCGTTGTACATTTTGATTATTGGATTCTTAAACTCATATTCTAAATTGTTTACTTCTAATCTTGAGCCGTGAATACTAATATTATAGTCCTGAATTTCACATGATTGAAATCACGTGGTTCTAACTTCATTAAGCTTCTCGAATACTCTCACTTAATTAAAACCATTAAGTTACAACATATATGAACTCACTTAAATACTGTTAGAATTTCACTACCAAGTATTCTAATGAATACATTAGCGATAGTTTAAGGCTCAATTCAAAACCTTTTTTTTTGCTTGTTGTTTTTTTCTTGTTTCTATATTCCAAAACTGCTTATTAATTTATGTTTTCTTTTTTTTAATTTTTCTAATCTTTCTATTTCTTTTTTGTGCAATTTGTTAAAGTTTTCAAATCCCAACCTTTGTTACCTGTTACCACTTGATTCTACTTTTTTTCCTTTAACTTCACTTAATAATCTCACAAAATCTGCAATTTCTGCTTCATTAATAATTTTTTTACTTCTGGATGGTTCTCAACCATTTGTGTTCTTATTATCTCTGAAATATTTGAATCCTGAATTTTGTAAAACACTTCAACATATGTATCGGATTCTGGTACGCTTGATTCTATTTTCATATTTTGATTGCACCCCACACAAATAATGCTTATTAAAAGAAATACCATCACAAATTGTTTTGTCATATACTTTTAAATACACTTATTTCGCTAACAACCTCTGTATTCCCCATGACTTTTTATTTCCTCACCATTACAAATAACTTAATCAACCACTATATTTACGAAAACCGCCAAAATATAAAAATTATCATTTCTAACAACACACTTTATTTCTTCCCATCTCTTTTGCTTTATATAGTTTTTCATCTGCTCTGTTAATAAGGTCAAGCCATGCAAAATCGTCATCATATTCTACAACACCCATACTTAAAGTCAAATTTTTAACCACTTCTGCAATTATTTCCTTATTGCAAATATTTATTCTTAATTTTTCAGCTGCTTTTATTGCATTTTTAAGTTCAGTATTTGGTAAAAAAATTATAAATTCATCTCCTCCAAATCTAAACACTAAATCATTAATTCTTAACTTATCTTGAGCTATTTTAATAACTTCTTTTAAAACTTCATCCCCCTTTGTATGACCATATGTATCATTTACATTTTTAAAATAATCAATATCAAACATAATAATTGAAAATTTTGTGCCATATCTATTACTTCTTTCTATTTCATCTGATAAATAACTTTGCAGTTTATTCCTGTTAAATGCACCAGTCAATTTATCAAAATAAGTAATTTTAATCATCTTTATTCTTGATCTATAAAACATCAAAATTCCAGCAATTAAAATTAACCAAATAATCCCCATTAAAACAACCTTATATATAGTACTATCTTTTAAATATACTAACTCATTATTCTCTTGATAAAACATTAAATATCCAACTTGATTTCTCATTATATTATAAACTTCTAAAAATACAACAGAATAAATGCTATTATTAATTTTTACATTAAGTGTAAAAGAATCTTCTTTTAATAAAAATTCATCTAATTCTTTTTTTCTACTATTTTTAATTTCTAATATCAAATCATCAAATTCCATCATATTTTTAATATATGAATATATTTCTCTATCATAATAATAAGAATCAGATAATTTACAATTCCCATAATTTTTTTCAATTTCCTCTTTCCAAACTTTTTCATCAACAATTGATTTTTTCATCATAAAAATACTTGAATCATTAAAAAGCTCATCCATTAACGCAGAAACCGAAACAAAAGATGGACTTATTTCCATGCATCCAATATGTTCATAATTATTAAAAAGTGGATATACAAAACGATATGCATTAAAAATTCTTCCTTCTTCAAACCCTTCTACATATCTTTTTTGATCATTTGATATTCTTAATGTATCTCTAATTTCGGTTAAATCATCGCCAAAATTTTCAATTGAATGCATTCTTAAAAAACTAGTATTATCTTTTAAAATAAATTGGAAGCTTCTAAATTTATTCTTAATAGTATTATTATAAGTATCTTTTAAAATATCATTTAATTTTTTTCTTAATTCATCTTTTCTTGCTTCATCTGCAGAATTAGCTTCATCTATAATTTTAAGTATTTCTTCTTTATTAACTCGCTCCTCAAAATATGCTCTTGAAAGTTTTCTATATGCATATTTTATTGTATTATATTCATCTTCATATCTAGTTAATATCTCTTCACCATTTAATTTAATATTTTCCTGATATTCTTTTATTAATGCAAATTGAAACAAACCGATTACAAATGTTACCAGTATTAGTATTATTATAAGTCCTATTAATTGTTTTTGGTTTGTTTTTTTCACATATATCACATCCGTTTTTTATGCTAAAATAAACTACCTTCTATATATTTATCGAAATTATCATCAAAGTTTTTAATATTATTCATATTTAATCATATAAATTATTTTCATTTTGAATCTCAAGAATTTTTTTCGTTTTTTTAGTAAGTAAATTATATACAAGTTCATATGAATTATCTATTAACTTCTTTATTAATTTATCTTCTAAATTTCTATCTAAATATACTGTATTCCAATGTGTTTTATGCTTAATCTATCCGGTTCATGAAAACTCAATAATGCAAACATTTTGTCACCTACTTTGTAAACTGGTGTTTTAAGATCAAAAGGATAATCTTCTATTGCAAAGGATTTACTTAATAAGTAACTTCTAATTTCATCGATATTCATATATTCTCCCTTCTTACTAATATAAGTATATCATTTCAACTTATTCGATTAAATGTATTTTCAATAATTACTTATAATTTGTTTCAATAAAAATGGACTTCATTATGAAATCCATTATTTATTCTCACTTATTGATATACGATTTTTACCTTCTCTTTTAGCTTTATAAAGAGCCTCATCTACTAGTTGTATTATTTTCTTAGATGTTATATTTTTCTCTGGAATTATATTAACAACTCCCATACTGATTGTTCTATTTATTTTTTCTTTTGAAAACTCGTCTCTAATATTCACATTTTTAATCGCTTGATTTATTTCATTTGCAATTAATAATGTTCCATCTCTATCAGTATCATATAAAACTACTACAAATTCATCTCCACCATATCTAGCTATAGAATCTGTACTTCTAGGTAATTTTTCTAATATTTTCTTACTAATATCTGATAAAAAATAATCTCCTGCAACATGTCCCAAACTATCATTGATATCTTTAAAATCATCAATATCAAACATAATAAGTGATAAGCTAACACTACTTCTTATAGCTAATTGCAATTGATTTTCTAATAACATATCAAAATATCTTCTATTATAAAGTCCTGTAAGTTTATCTTTTGTAGCAAGTTCTTCTAATTTTTCATTTATATTTGATAATTCTAAATTTTTTAATTTTATATTTCTTCCTCTTATTATTTTATCAATTCCAATAATAACTAAAAAAATTAGTAATCCATAAATACTATATGCAATATTATTTCTAAACCAGGGTTTTTTTATAGTAATTAATACTTCAACTTCATCTGATTTTATATTTTTTGATGTTTCAGCAATAACTTTAAATCTATAATCCCCTGGTGGTAAATTTGAATAAGAAACATAATCACGCACACCAGAATTAATCCATTCATCACTAAATCCTTCTAGTTTATATGAAAATATAATTTTTTCTGGTGAAGCATAATCTAAAGCTACAAATTCAAAACTTAGAAACGATTCATCATATGAAAATTCTAATTTTTCATCATTAAAAAACATTTTATTTTCATCAATTGATTTCTGAAATAATTGAATATCACTAATATAAATTTCAGGTTTTTTTATATTTCCTTTTTTTTCATTAGATGAAATAACTACAATACCATGAATTCCACCAAATATTAATTCATCACCATGTGGTGAAATATGTCCTACATTAAATTCCCAACCACCAATACCATCATCAGGTGTTAAAACAGATATTTCAAATGTATCTTTATCAATAATCGAAATCCCATCATATGTTGAAACATAGATTTTACCATCGTTATTTTCTAAAATTCCCATACAAATATTGCTTGATAATCCTTCTTTTTCTGTAAACGTTTTAAATGTATCTGTTTTTTCTTCGTATAATGATAATCCACCACCTACTGTTGCAATCCAAATATCACCACTTGAATCTTCAAATATATCTCTTACTGTACTACTTGCAATATTTGTGTAATCTGAATCCACTCTATAATACATTTTAAATTCATTTGAATTTTCCTCTAATAAATTAAGTCCATTATTAGTTCCAACCCAAAGTCTATTTTTAGAGTCATATAAAATTGCATATATTAAATTATCAGATAATAAATTATTATTTTCATTTTCATAACTATATTGTTTTAATTCATTTGTAAGTTCATTATAATAATATATTCCATCATTATATGTTCCAATCCATAATTCATTTTCATTAATTTTACATATTTTATATATTATCATATCACTAGGTAATATATCCCACAAAGAGAATTTCTCTGTTTTCATATCAAAATATACTAATCCTTTATCAGTTGCTAATAAAAGTCTTTCATTTTCAAGTTCTACAATATCAACGATTTGATTACTTGGTAATGAATAAAAATCTTCTGGATCATTAATATATTTTTTAATTGTATCTTCTTCAGGATCATAATAATTTAATCCATTATTATATATTGCAAACCAAAATTTTTCATTACTATCATGATATATACAATTAATTTTTCCTTGGCTCAGACTATTGGGATTTTCTGAATCATAAGCCAATTTTATATAATTTTCTTTTTCAGGATTAACTTTAAATAACCCTCCACCATTTGTTCCTATCCAAATAATTCCTGAATCATCCTGAAATAATGAATATACTATTGGATGGGCTAATGAATTATCTTTACCATCACCAGAACAATGAATTGTTTCATTATTTTCTTCTTCTATAAATAATCCGCCACCCCACGTTCCTACCCAAAGCGAATTATCTTTTGTTTTTAATAAAGAATAAATATCATTCGTTTCATATGCAGTAATTTCTATTTCATTTGTTTCTAAATCAAGTTCACAAACTCCACCACCCCATGTTCCTATAGTTAAAATTCCTTTATCGTATTCTTTTATTATCATCACGTATTCAGATGGTAAATCAATTTCTATTTTTTCTATTTCATCATTATTTTCATTATAATAAAATAAACCATCATATGTCCCAATTAATAGTCTTCCTTTAGAATCAACTAGTAATGTTCTAACTGTTTTTTCAGAAATTTCATATTTTTTTATCATTCCAGTTTCTACATTTAATTTATTTAATCCATCTAAAGTTCCTATCCAAACATTTTCGTTTAAATCTTTTATAATTGCAACAATTACGGAGTCAGACAACCCATTTTCCTTCTGTGTATAATTAATGAATTCATTATTTTCGATATTATATCGTGATACACCTTGATAAGTACCTATCCAAATTTCATGATTTTTTTCATCATAATACATCGTTTGAATTAAATTGTGTACAAGTCCATCTTCATGAAATGGATTGTTTTTTATAACTTTCATTTTTCTTCCATCATATCTATTCAATCCACTCTGAGTTCCTAACCAAATAAAACCATATTTATCTTGAATAATTGAAGACACAGATAAATTTGAAAGTCCAGAATCTCTATCAATTATTTCAAAAGAAAATTCATGGTTTTCATCAGATATAGTATTTGCATAATTAAATAAACCAAAAATAATTTGAAAACTAAATATAATTATAAATATTAATATTTTTTTTAATATCTTATTTTTAATCATCTCATACCCCGCTTATTTGTTTTAACTAATAATATCTATACCCATTATTTCCAATGCCTAAACTTTACATTAAATTTATTTTATCATAATAAATCTCTTATTTAAATAATTTCTGTAAATAAGCTTTATAGTATTTTACACATATGGTAAAATATTATGTAGCGTTTTAATAACAGAAATGGAGAAAATATGAAACTTTTTTTAGCACCAATTCAAGGAATGACAATTGCTTTTTATAGAAATTTATATGAGGAAATATTTGGAGGTATTGATAAGTACTATGCTCCTTTTATAGCAACATCAAATCATAAATCTTCAAGTCCAATACTTTTTAAAGATCTTAAAAAAGAAAATAACAATGAAAATATAAAAATTATTCCACAACTTCTTGGTAATAATCCAGAAGATTTTAAACATTATGCTTCAATTATTTCAGATATGGGATATAAGGAAATAAATTGGAATATTGGTTGCCCATATGCAACTGTAACTAAAAAGAAAAAAGGCTCTGGTATTTTACAACATCCAGATATGGTTAGAGAATTCCTTGAAAAAGTTTTAAAAGATAATTCTTATGATTTATCTGTAAAAATGAGGCTTGGTCTTAACGACTTAGATGAAGGTATTGAGATAGTTAAAATTCTTAATGATTATCCAATAAAGAATTTAATCATTCATGGACGTACTGGGATACAAAAATATAAAGGAAATGTTAATCTTGATTCTTTTGAAACACTTAATTCATTAAGTAAGCATGAAATAATTTATAATGGTGATATTTTCACATTTGAAGATTTCGAAAAAATTCAAAAAAGATTTCCTTCAATTGATAAATTTATGATTGGAAGAGGCGCTTTACGAGATCCTTTTTTACCATTAAAAATAAAAGGTATTGATATTTCAAATGAAGAAAAACTAAGAAAAATGAAACTTTTTCATGATTCTGTTTATAATTATTATAAAAATATTCTTTCAGGAGATAAACATTTATGTGATAAAATGAAAGAATTTTGGACTTATACATCTATTCATCTTGATCCAAATGGCAAATTTTTTAAAAAAATTAAAAAAGCTCATAAATGTGATTCATATATGAAAGTTATAGATCAAATATTTGATCCTTCAAATAAATGGATTGATACACTCTGAAACTCCCACCACTAAAGTAGTGGGAGTTTCGCTCTTTTTTGTAAAAAATAAAAACCTCCGTTAATGGAGGTTTTCTATTACTTCAACAATCTTAAAACAGTTTCCACTTCAACAATAACGCCAATTCTTAGTGATTCTTCATCTAACATGAATTTATTACTATGTAATGGAAAATCCATTCCTAATTTTTTATTCATACAACCTAAATGAAAAAATGCTGACGGAACTTTCTCAGTAAAATATGAAAAATCCTCTCCACCCATACTAGGAAATTCTTTATAAACTATATTTTCTTCGCCTAATTCATTCATTGCAGCTTCTTTAACAATATCAACCACAGAATCATCATTTATCAACGCCACATATCCATCATTAAATATTACCTCTGCTTCGCCACCCATTGCTATAGCAGTATTTTCAGCAATCTCTCTTATTTTATCTTTAGCTATAGTTCTTGATGGTGTATCAAGCGCTCTTAGTGTTCCAACTAATTCAACTTCATCAGTAATTATATTGCTTTTTGTTCCCCCATTAATCTTACCAAATGTAAGAACTACTGAATTCAACGGAGATATACTTCTACTCACTAAAGTTTGTAAATTCATAATAACTGAAGCAGCCATTACTATTGAATCTATTGATTGATCAGGATAAGCAGCATGTCCTTTTCTACCTTTTAATTTTATTTTTACACTACCTGAATTTCCGTTTAATTTACCATACTTAAGTTCAACTTTTCCCACTGGTATATTAGGCATAACATGTAAACCGATTGCATAATCCACTTTAGGGTTTTCTAAACAACCAGCTTTAACCATTCTATCAGCTCCGCCAATAGCTTCTTCAGCAGGCTGGAATAATAGTTTTATATTACCTTCTAATTCATTTTCAATATCTTTTAAAATCTTAGCAGCACCAAGCAAAATAGTAGTATGAGCATCATGGCCGCATGCATGCATTACTCCAGGTACTTCTGATTTAAATGGTACATCTGCATCTTCATTTATAGGAAGTGCATCCATATCTGCTCGGATAGCAACTGTCTTGCCATCACCTTTTTTACCTCTAATCAAACCAACTACACCAGTATCTGCAATTCCATATTCATATTCAATACCCCACTTATCAAGATATTTGCATATCTGTGCACCTGTTCTAATTTCTTTTCCACTAAGCTCAGGATTTCTATGAAAATCTCTTCTAATATCTACTAATTGGCTAAATATATCATCTACACATTTTTTAGTATTCATAAAGGCTATCTCCTATTAAATAATCCACTATCTTGTGAATTTTATTATTTTTTATATATACTCTAGGAGTTCTCCTAGTGATTCTTGTCAGTATTTCATTCTTATTTGTATTACCTAACTTTGAAAATTCTCCGACAGTAAGTGAATTTCCTGTACCATCATCAAAAATTATCACTTCATCACCCACTTGTGCATCCTTTAAGTCAGTAATATCAACCATACATTGATCCATACAAATAACTCCTACTAGAGGTGCTCTTTTTCCTTTAATAGTTACCATACCTACATCTGCCATATTTCTTGGTAAACCATCAGAATATCCTACTGGTATTGTTGCTATTACACTATCACGCTTAGCTTTCCACTTAAAATTATAGCTAACTCCTTCTCCAATTTTTAATGTTTTCACATGATAAATCTTTGTTTTAAACGACATAACGCTTTTTAAATCAATGTCTCTAAATCTAAATGACTTCATTCCATAAAGTATTGCGCCAGTTCTCACCATATCTAAATTGAATTCAGGATAATCGATTGCAGCTATGCTATCACAAATATGTTTATATTTGAAAATAAAACCTGTTGCTTCGATTGCTTCTACAGCTTTTATAAAATCATTAAATTGTTTGTGATTAGATTCATTTCCTGCCAATGCAAAATGAGAGAAAATTCCTTCTACATTTAAATTATCTAATTTAACTATTTCAGATATTTCTACTATACTTTCATTGCAGTCTTTATATCCTAATCTATTAAATCCCGTATCATATTTAATATGAACTACTGGTTTTTTATCTAATATTTCTCCAATTTCATTTAATAATCTTGCTTGATGAATAGAAAAAATTGTCATATCAATATTTTTCTCAGCAGCAATTCTTAAATGACTATCTGGAGTATATC
Source organism: Clostridiaceae bacterium HSG29 (assembly GCA_030377915.1). GTDB lineage: Bacteria > Bacillota > Clostridia > Peptostreptococcales > Acidaminobacteraceae > HSG29. The sequence continues at coordinate 35,567 of JAUCFZ010000003.1, read as the reverse complement.
CCATAATAAATATTTTAATATTTTCATATACATTTCTAAGTTCTAACGCTTCTGTCAACGTTGCAACGGCAAGATGTGATGCCCCATTTTCAATTAGTATTTTTCCAATCTCTACTGCGCCATGACCATAGCCATCTGATTTTACAACAGCAGCTATTGAAACATTTTCACCAACTCTTTCTTTTATATTTTTAATATTATCTTTTAAAGAGTCTAGATTAATTTCTACAAAAGTATCTCTTAATAAATCAACACCTTTATATACCATAAGCTACACCATCTCTTCTTGGATCTGCAGCGCCAATGATTTTACCATCTTCAGTATAATATATACCATTAACTCCACCCATTTTTTTATCATAATCTAAGCATTGATTCATATCGTGTCCCATAGCTTTTAAATCTTCAATTACTTTAGAAGAAATTCTATTCTCATAAAGCATTGTATTTGTTGCATTTTGAGTGATTCTTGGCGACTCTATTGCTTCTTGAATATCCATACCATGATCCACAATTTTACTAATAATCTGTACTATCACATTTATAATCCTAACGCCTCCAGGAGAACCAATAATAGCTACCGGTTTACCATCTTTAAGGATAAGTGTTGGAGACATAGAACTTAATGGCTTCTTCCTAGAATCAACTGAATTAACATCATATTTATTTGTTGAGAAATCTGCCATAGTATCATTAAGTAATATTCCAGTATTTCCACCAACCATACACGAACCAAAAAAGTGATTTATAGTTTTTGTAACGGAAACTAAATACCCTTCTTTATCACCAATAGAATAATGAGTAGTATCATCATGCTCATAATTCCAAGGGTCATAGCATTCTGGTTTTCTTGCCGTGTTAAGATCAATCTTTTTACTAAGTACTTTTGCATACTTCTTTGAGCGAAGTCCTTTTAATGGAACATCAATAAATTTAGTATCTGCCATAAATTTAGCTCTATCTTCATATGACAATTTAAATGCCTCAGAAAACATATGTAAATACTCGGCTGAATTAACTTCCAAACTTCCAATATCAAAATTTTCAAGTATATTTAAACTTTGAATAATATGTGTTCCACCTGAACTTGGAGGTGGAGATGATATTATAGTATATCCTCTATATTCTCCAACTACAGGTTCTTTTACTTCTACTTCATATTCTTCTAAATCTTCTTTTGTTAATAAACCACCCATATCTTGCACTGATTTAATTATCTCTTTGCTAATTTTACCTTTATAAAATACATCTCTTCCTTCAAAAGCTATAGTTTTTAATGTATTAGCAATTTTCTTATTTCTAAGAAGATCACCTTCTTTAAAATCTTTACAGTATATATCTTTTGCACTCTCGCATTTTTCCAAATGCTTACCATATATACCTAGCATATTTTCAAGCATCGCAGTTACAACAATACCTTCTTCTGCCAATTTAATTGTTGGAGCCATAACTTCTTCCAAAGTCATTGTTCCATAATTTTCTAATACATATATTAATCCAGCAACCTCTCCTGGAACACTAATTGACTTTGCACCAATTGCATTAGCTTTATCTATAACCTTACCTTTTTCATCTAAACACCACATATCAGGATAGGCACTCTTAGGTGCGTTTTCTCTAAAATCTATAAATATTGACTCTGAATTACCTGGTAAATTGATAGTCATAAAACCACCACCACCTAAACCAGAAGTAGCCGGCTCAGCAACACCCATAGCAAACCCTACTGCTACAGCTGCATCAATGGCATTTCCACCTTTTTTAAATATTTGAATGCCAATATCAGTGGCTTCTTTACGACCACTAGAAACCATAGCGTTATTACTTTCATATCTTCTAATTTGTTTTGTATTCATAATCTCACCTTTTAGTAACCTAATGCCACTCCATCTCTTCGTAAGTCAGCAGCCCCTTGTAAAGTCTTATCAATGTTGCATTTTATTCCCTGAACACCACCGAATTTTCTATCATAACTTTTGCAAACTTCTACTTTATGACCTAATAAAGATAGCCTATTTATAATATCTTCATCAATTCTATCTTCACAATATAATATTTCTGACATATCATTTGAAATTCTTGGAGAATCTATTGCATCTTCCATAGTCATTTCATAATCTATCATTTTTATTATTATCTGTACCATTGTAGTTATTATTCTATTTGCACCAGGAGTTCCAATAACTGCAAATGGATTTCCATCCTTCATAATAATTGTTGGACTCATTGAACTTAATGGTTTCTTCTTTGGTGCAATAGAATTTGTCTTTCCTTCACCTATTGCAAACCCTCTAGCCTGACAATTTAGTACAACTCCTGTATTCTTTGGAATAACTCCCGAACCGAAAAATGCACTTATTGTCTTAGTAACAGATACCATATTTCCTTCATTGTCAACAATTGAATAATGGGTTGTATCTAATGATTCATAATCCATAGGATTACCATATTCATAAGACTTAACACTATCCATTTCAATATTTTTTGATAATTCCTTACTATAATTTTTAGAAAGAATACCTTTAATTGGTACATGATTGAAACAAGGATCTCCCATAAATTCCTGTCTATCTGCAAAACATATTTTAAATACCTCAGAGAGCATATGTATATATTCTAATGAATTGACCCTATATTGAGATATATCTAATAGCTCTAATATATTTAATATCTGAAGTATATGAGTACCACCTGAACTAGGTAACGGAGATGAAATAATTTCATAGCCTTTATAAAATCCTTTTAAAGGACTCATTTCTCTCACTTTATAATCACTTAAATCAGAAAGTTTAAATATCCCATTATGTTTGTTTATGCTTTCTACTATTTGTTTAGCAACTGAACCTTTATAAAATCCATCTGCTCCATTTAACATAATTTCTTTTAAAGTATTTGCCAATGCTGGATTTTTTATCACTTTATTTGCTTTAACAAAGGAGTTTCCTTCTTCTAAAAATCGCATCATTTTATCTTTATTATTAATCAAATCTTGGTTAAATGCATTCGTAATTTCTATACCAGTTTCAGCCAATATTATAGCTGGCTCAATAACTGTTTTTAAATCTAATTTTCCATATTTTTTATGTGCATGTATTAGTCCAGCTGTTTCTCCTGGTACACAAACTGATTTGCCTCCTTCAGCTTTCTGATTTCCTACAACCTCACCATCAACTACTTCCCACATCGAAGGGCTAGCATTTTCAGGTGCAATTTCTCTAAAATCAATAAATGTATTTAGATTTTCATCTTTAATATACAAATTCATAAAACCACCACCACCTAAACCGCTGGCGTTTGCCTCACAAACTGATAATGCAAATCCTACAGCAACTGCTGCATCTATAGCGTTTCCGCCTTTTTTCATTATTCCGATTCCAATATCCGATGCTTCGTATCTAGCACTTGCTACCATAACATTATTAGCGCTATTTGATTTATTTGATATTGTTAAATTTTCAATATTTTTATATAGCATAATAACTCCTTTAAAGAATTATATTATCAATGAATTTCTTTATTTTTTCTACTACTAAAGCATTCATTTTCTCACCAAATTCAACACTTGCTCTTGTCGCATCACCTAAAGCACCATTCTCAGAAACTTTACTAAAATCCCAAAACATACCGCAATCATACATATGCTCTCTATCTAAGTATTTAGTTCCTTCTATGAATTTAGCTGCCTCTAAAGCATCTGGTCTTACGTGATCTGGTGCCAAAAACATAGTCTGAGAAGTTTCCACTTCACAAGCATGTCCTTTAACCTTTGTAAAGTCTTCCTGTGCACTTAGCTCTCTAACTAAACTGCCTCCCATACTAGAAATATAAATATCCATACCAAATTCTTTTCTTGCTTCAGTAGCATACTCATGAACTGGTCTTTTATTACCACCGTGCCCAGTTATAAACAGAATTTTTTTAAATCCATGTTCATTAAAACTCCAACAAATATCACGTATAACCTGTATATAAGTTTGAAGCGAAAATGTCATCGTCCCTGGAAATTTCATATGATGATATGCTAACCCTATTGGTAGTGTTGGTCCAATAAGAACTCTATTTCCATATTCCTCACCAATTAATTTTCCCATCGCTCTAGCTCTAACTGTATCTGTTGCTAAAGTTGTGTTAGGACCATGTTGTTCAGTGGATCCCAAAGGTATTATAACCAACTCTACTTGGTCCTTTACAGCATCAAATTCTACCCATGTAAGTTCTTCTAAAATCAAAGCTTTATTCATTTTTATCACCGTATAAATGGCACATTACTTTATGTCCATTTCCCATATCATATTCCTGTGGCGTTATCATTTTACATATTTCCATACACTCTGGACATCTAGGATGAAATCTACAACCTTTTGGTATATCTACTGGATTTGGAGCTTCACCTTTAATATTCTCTAATGTGAATTTCACTTCTGGATCTGGATTCGGTGCAGCTTCAAGTAAAGCTTTTGTATATGGATGATACCTTTTTTCTATTAGCTCTTCTGTACTACCTTGCTCAACAATTTTCCCTAGATACATTACAGCTGTTCTATCACTTATATATCTAATAAGTGAAATATCGTGAGATATTATAATTCCAGCAAGATCTTTTTCCGTAATCATTTTTCTTAAAAGTTTTAAGATACTTGCTCTAATAGATACATCAAGCATTGAAACTGGCTCATCAGCAATTAAAAAATCTGGATTTAAAACTAATGCTCTTGCAATTGCAACTCTTTGTTTTTGTCCACCACTCATCTCATGTGGATATCTATCCATATATTCTTCTGGTGGTTTTAATCCTGCTTCAGATAGCATCTGCTTTGCCATTTCATATCTTTCAGCTTTATCTTTACCAATCCCATGTATTTCTAATGGCTCCATAATTGTATTTTTAATTTTAAATCTTGGATTCAAAGACTCATACGGATCCTGAAATATCATTTGAGCATGTTTTCTAAAATTCTTTAGTTCTTTTCCTTTAAGATGAGAAATATCTTTATCACCTAAAAGAATAGATCCCATTGTTGCATTATGTAATCCTAAAAATAATTTTGCTGTAGTAGTTTTTCCACATCCACTTTCACCAACTATTCCTAAAGTTTCACCTTTACATACATGAAGATTGATTCCATCAACAGCTTTAAGAGATTTAATCTCTCTTACTTTTCCATCACCCTTGATCTTAACCATAAATTCCTTGTGTAAATCTATAGCTTCAATTACTTTAGTTCTCTCTGTCATCTGAGTCCTCCCATTACACATCCCATGTTTCAGACAAGTCGGCCAATTCTCGTAAATGGTCGATTTCATCATGTCTAGCACAATAATAATAACCTGATTCTACTCGAGTAAATGGCATTTCTCCACTTTTACATTTATCAAGTACAAATGGGCATCTATCTTTAAAACGACAACCATCAATTTTTTTAGAAAGATCTGGAGGTGTTCCTTCAATAGAAATCAAATCCTTTTTCTCCCCTGTTAATGACGGAAATGCATTCTTTAATCCCATAGTATATGGATGATTAGGCTTTTTAAGAACCTGTTTAACATCACCATATTCGATTATTCTTCCGCCATACATAACAGCTACTTTGTTACAAGTCTGTGCAACAACTGATATATCATGGGTTACTAGAATCATCGAACCACTATAGCCCTCTAAAAGAGCATTAATTTTTTCTAATATTTGTGATTGAACAATTACATCAAGTGCAGTCGTTGGCTCATCAGCTATTATTAGTTTTGGATCTAATGCTAAACTCATAGCTATAATCGCTCTTTGTTTCATTCCACCACTATATTGATGAGGATAATCTTCTAATCTTGCACGGTCTAGTCCAACAAGATCAAATAATTCTTTTGCTTTTTCCATTGCGTCATGCTTAGACATTTTCTCATGTTCTAAAATTACCTCTGTTATTTGATTTCCAACTCTATATACCGGATTTAGTGAATTCATTGCACTTTGTGTTATCATAGAAATTTCTTTCCATCTTTTCTTTCGCATTTTCTCAAATTCAAGCTTTGAAAGATCTTCTCCCTCAAAAATAACTTCTCCATTTGTAATTTTTCCATTAGATGGTAATAAATTAATTATTCCTTTTATCAATGTACTTTTACCACAGCCACTCTCTCCAACAAGACCAACTACATCACCATTCTCAACATTTAATGAAACGTTATCAACAGCTTTCAATTTACCATTAGATAATTTATATTCAATTGATACTTCATTCAATTCTAATAATGCCATCTCTATCTCTCCTTCAATTTCGGATTCGCAACTTCTTCAAATCCCCTTCCCATCATATAACCTGATAATACTAGTAAGGTTATTGCAAAACCTGGAGGAAGAATCCACCAAGGTGCCTTAAACATAGCCTGAGACGAATAACAAGTAAATAATATTCTTCCCCAACTAACTTGCATTGGATCACCTAATCCAAGAAAACTAATACTAGATTCAGTCATAATTGCTGAAGCCATAGATGTTGATACATAAATAAGAGAAATAGGAATTACATTTGGCGCTATATGTTTATATAGTATTCTCCAATCACTAGCTCCACTTAATTTTGCTGCCTCTATAAATGTTCTATTTTTAAGAGACAATGCTTGTGAACGAATAACTCTTGATGAGTTTCTCCACGTTATTAATACAATTGCCAATATCACATTTTGAACACCTGGTCCTAGCACTGATACTAGAATCAAAGCAAATGGTAAAAACGGTAGACCATACATTACATCTACAATCCCCATAAGAATTCTCTCAGTAATACCTCCAAAATAGCCAGCTATCAGACCAATATTTGTACCAATAAAGGCTACACATACTGCAGATATAACACCTACTAAAACAGCTACTCTGGAACCAATAATCATTTGAGATAATACATCTCTACCCATATATGTTGTTCCAAGCAAATGATCCAATGATGGCGGTTGAAGTCTTGCTACTCCACCCTCAGCTAAAAACTGAATTTCCATCGGATCATAAGGAGCAAGGAAATTGGCAAATATAGCTATTAATACAAAAGATACGAAAATAATTAATCCAATAAGTCCAATTTTATTTTTGCTAAATACTTTAAATACGTTTTTCATGTTGCCCCCTACCATAAAGATACCCTAGATAATTGCAGATAAATTAACCACTGCAATATCAACGTTTTTTCATAACATTTTGCTTCTCTCTCCCCACGTAGGGTATATATTGTACAAACAATCAAACTCATTTGAAAGGAGAATTTATGCAAAATACTTTTTTAAATTATTAATTTTATTTTTTATTTTTCTATAAAGATACTCTTGGATCTAGATATGCATACAATACATCTGCAAGTAGATTAAAAGATATAGTTGTAAATCCAATAAACAAAAATGCACCTTGCGCCATAGGATAATCTCTCGAAGCTACAGCAAGTACAATTTCTCTACCCATTCCTGGCCATCTAAATACTGTTTCTACTAATACAGATCCACCAATTGCTAATCCAGCTTGTACAGCAAATATTGTTACAACTGGTAATAGTGCTGTTCTCATAGCATGTCTTATTCTAACATTTCTATCCGATAACCCTTTTGCATAAGCAAGTTCAATATAATCTTCTTTGATAACCTCTAACATTGATGTTCTCATAAGAAGTGTAGGAGTTGCCATTGAATATAATGCTGAAGTTATAGCCGGTAAAATAAGATGTTTTAGGAAATCAAGACTGAAAATTTTATCCCAGAAACTAGTGAAATTCGATCCCACTGTTGTCATACCACCTAGCGGTAACCAATCAAGTTTAAATGCAAAAACTGTCAATAAAATCATACCTGTCCAAAATACAGGAGCACATCTAATAATTAATGCCATCACTGTACCAAACAAATCTATTTTTGTATTCCTATGCCAAGCTAGATAACTTCCTGCAGTTATACCAACTGAAAAAGCAATTAATAGAGATGTTGTAGTTAAAACAAGTGTATTTAAAAATCTTTCTCCAATAACGTCTAGTACAGGTTTGCTATAAGTAAATGAATTACCAAAATCACCATGCAATACACCTTTAATATATATAACATATTGATCCCAAAGTGGTTTATCTAATCCATACATCTTCATCATTAATTCCTGTGATTCTTTATCAAGTCCTGAATCAATAAACATACTAACAGGATCACCTGGTATAACTCTAAACATGAAGAATACAATTGTTAGTAGAATGAACAAAGTTAAAGCAACAATGCTCAATCTTTTTAAAATATATTTAGTCATCCTCATTTGTAGATAATTCTCCTTCCAAAAGAAAGGGCCTTTATATCAGACCCATACTTTTTATTAAACTGACAATCCAAATGGATTGTCAGTTATTACTTAATATTTTATTCCATTATAGGAGTTGGCTCAAAATTCTCTGGATAATAAATAGCTCCATCAACATCCCACTGATAACCAGCTTCTACTAATTCTGCTTTTGCTTTTTCTAAATCAAAATCAAGTTTTTCAACATCTGGGTTTGTCCAGAATATATTATCTTCAGTTACAAGAGTAAATGTTTTTAAAGCTCCTCCATCAAATACAATATCAAGTATTGCTTGTCTAGGAATAGCCATTGTTAATGCACGTCTCGCCCATACATCATCAAATGGTTTATGTCTCATATTGTAGTGAATAATATAACTACCTGCATCTGGTAATTCTACAATTTCCACATGCGAAGCCTTTGCTACTTCTTCAAGATCTAAAGGCATCATATTATATGATGTCATTTCAATTTCTCCTGCGATCAAACCTTGAACAATTCCAAATGATTGAGTATATGGAGTTCTTACAATTCCATCTATATGTGCAACTTGGAAATGATCTTTATTAGCTTTCAATGCAAATTCTTCATTAGGTCTCCAATAATCAAACTTAAATGGTCCTGAACCAACTGGCTCATCATTTTCCCAAGTTAATACTCCCTCTGCTCCTTTTTCTTCATAAACTGAAGCCCAAATATGCTCTGGTAAAATTAATACTTGAGAAAGTGTATTTGTTAAAAATGGTGCATATGGTTCTGATAAATTAAATTTAACAGTTTGATCTCCAACAATATCAATTGATTCGATATTTCTAACATATGCATTATATGTTGGTGATTTAATTTCTTTTGCAAAATCAAAAGTAAATTTAACATCTTCTACAGTTAATTGTTCTCCATCATGGAAATATACATCATCTCTAATTGTTACTTCTATAGTAGTATCATCAATATCATTAACTTCTGTAGCTAACCAATTTACTACATCACCTTTAACATCAAGTCTAACTAATGGATCATAAATATTCTTTAACATATATAAATCTTGACCAGTCTTAGTAGCTAATGGATTTAATAAGTTAATATCATTAGTTTGTCCAAGATTTAAAATCTTATCATCTGTAATCGGTGTAATATTCATAAAATTCCAAAAACTATAAACCCCAAGTCCAACGCCAGGTGTTACGTTTGTGAATTTTTCATTATTATAAGCATTTTTTAACTTTAATTTAAACATAGGTGGTTGTGGTACATCTTGAGCTAATAATACTTGCATTTCTTTAGCTGCAGCTTGTCTTTCTGCTGAATCTAAACTAGTTGCAAATGTTTTTGCTAATTTATCATATTCTGGATTTAAATAACCAGTAATATTGTAGCCACCTTCAACCGCTTCATCAGAATGATGCATTGAATATAACCAGTGATAAGGATCTATTCTTTCAGGTTTTCCACCCCATTTAACCATAAATACATCATGATCATGTGCTTTCATACCTTCAGCAGACATTGTTGCCCACTCTCTAGTTTCTGCATTTACTTCAAAACCAAGTTTTCTCCAATTATCAGCAATCATTAATCCAGCTTCATATCTAATTGGATCTTTTGTTTGTGATTGAAGCCATAAATCTATTACCGGTACTTTTAAACTAGGATCAACGTTTTCAACAACATTTACTTGATCTTCACTACCGCTATCATTATTTACTTCTTTACTATTCCCCCCTGAACATCCTACGAATGTTCCAATGATTAAAACAAAAATCATCATACTTGCAATTAATTTTTTTAAATTTTTCATAATTCCTCCTCTATCCATCTGTTATTTATATTTGCAATTACCGTGCCAACATAAAAATGAGGTTAATTGCTTAAATATAAGAAAAATCACTTTATAAATTGTTTTAATTGTATCTTATGTATCTTAAAATACAATTGTTACAATTAAATTGATTAATTTACCTTATTATTTATCATTTCTAAACCTTCTTGAGTAATCACGGTTCCACCACGACCCCTCGATATATTTACTAAACCTTTTTCTTGCATAACTAAAAGAAAATTTCTAACTTCTTGTTCACTATAAAAATAATCTCTACTTGAAAGAATACTTGCTAACTGCTTTCTCCCTACTTTCTTACCCTCCCTTGCTTTTGTATAAAGAATTTCTAAGATTACATCTTCTACAGATTCTTTATTATTAATTTTTACTTCTACTATATTAGGTCTAATTTCTGAATTAAAATGCATGCTTTCTGGAAGATCTTCAATACTTATTTCATATTTGCCTAAATTAATAAGATATTCTACACAGTTACTTAATTCACGTACATTGCCGTCCCATTCGTAATTTAATAAAAACTCTTTTGTAGTATCTTTTAATACCATTTCTTCAGATTTCTGTTTCACCATATGGTCAAATATTAATAACACATCTTCTTGACGATCACGTAATGGCGGCAAATACAATGGGAATACACTTAATCTATAATAAAGATCTTTTCTAAATTTTCCATCTCTAACCTGTTGCTTTAAATCTACATTTGTTGCAACAATAACCCTTACATCAGTCTTAATAATTGAGTTTCCTCCAACTTTCATAATTTCTTTTTCTTGTAACACCCTCAAAAGTCTATTTTGTAACCTTAAAGGTATTTCTCCTACTTCATCTAAAAATAAAGTCCCACCATTAGCAATTTCAAATAATCCTTTTTTTCCACTTTTTTTAGCGCCAGTAAATGCACCAACTTCATATCCAAATAACTCACTTTCTAATAAACTATCTGGTATTGCAGAACAGTTAATAGCTACAAACTGTTCCTTTTTTCTATGGGAATTATTATGTATAGCATGAGCAAATAACTCCTTACCAGTACCACTTTCGCCAAATATCAATACAGTTGATTCACTTTTAGCAATCCTTACAGCATAATTTTTTAGCTTTACCATACTGTCTGAAACGCCTATTATATCCGATATTTTATATTTTGTTCTATGACCTTTTTCTTTTAATTCTTGTTTATATAAATGCATTTTCATTTCAGTATCACTATAATTTTTCAATATAATCAATCCATAAGTATTCTCTCCAATTGTAAATTGAGGCAACACATTGCAAATCAATGGTATTCCTCTAACCTTTATTACTATCTCTTTTGTTTCCTCTCCATAAAGAAACTCAGAATCAATATCAATAATCTCTGTAATAGCATGATTATTTATTTTATGAACAGATTTATTTAAAAATCTTTGTACGCTTAAACTACTAGTAGTTACTATACCAACTTCATTAAAAATTAAAACGCCTTCATTCATATTCTCAAAAAGCACATTAATAATATTCTCAAACATTGAGCGTTCACTTATTACAAGTGAAACACCATCATTTGATGGGATATTGATTTTATTAAGTCCAAAAATCTTTTTCAAATAATAAGTCCGATCAAGTTTACAAAATTCAATTATTTCAATATATGTTTTAGAATCTATAATCGAATTATGAAGTTCAATTATCTTTCCTTTGAATCCAGCAGGTGCTAAACCTGCCTCACCTTGCGTTAATATATAATCTACTTCCTTATAACGATCAATACCTGGATAATATGGATGTAACTCCAGATCAGCTCTACCATGTGAATAAATTAAATAAATACTCTCCGAAACCGTTTTAGGCCCAACATTAACTACCAGTGCCTCTGTTCCAAGCGGCAACTTTTGAATTTCTTCAATACCTCTAGGATCAATGTTTTTTGCAACTTTTAATACTTTGGAATCTTTGCTAACATATTGCATAATACTATCTAGCACAGTATAAGTTGTTATTAATACTAAATCATATTCCATAATACTATCCAAATTATCATCATCCTGAATAATTGCATCAATGAAAATATCATCTTCAAATATATCGCTTAATTTTTCTAAATAATGCAACCCAATTCTTCTTGAACGACTTACTATTATAATTTTTTTCATATATTCTCCCATCTTGTTACCATTTATACAATTATACCCTTTATTACATTAAAAACACAAATTACCAATTATAATCAAAAAAATAGCACATATTATATGTGCTAATAACTATTTTTTCAATTAATCTAGCAAGAACTTGTTCCTCTTCTAAGAAATCATTTTTAAGTTTCTAGATTTTAAATTAATAATAAAACATCAAAAATACAATAACCTACTTCTTATTTTTAATGACCCATTCTAGCATCTTCAATATGAAACTCATAACTATTATCTTCTCTAATAATAAACTCATACCTATTCGCAATAGAATACATTCCATATTTACCAGAAAAAAGCTCTTCTGCATTTTCACTATTAACTACTTCTTGCATAATAAAGTTCAAATCAGAATCTAAAGGTTCAAGAGTTCTAACTAATATTTCAATCATTTTAACTACTTTATTTTCATCATTTTCTTTTTTGAAAGTCATTCGCAGAAAACCTTCACTATAATATATTGTATAAATATCGTTAATAATATATATATCTTCACTAGATCTAATTACTGATAACGGAAAATTCATTTCATCTGCTGTATCTTCAATTTTTGAAATAAAATTGCTACTTGTAACCTCTAAAAAACTTGCTTCAAAATCAGGATTGCCGATAATATTTATATCATTACTTCTACTCATAAAAAACATAATAAATATAATAACAATTATTATAATTAAAATTATTATTTTTTTCATTTAATAATAACCTCTTTTCTTGTAATTGGCTGAGGGTTTGTTTGTTTATAAAAGCCATCTACTTCTATTATGTATTTACCATTTGAAATTGGAATAAACAATGCTATTCTATCATAGTTAAGTGCCTCAACATTAAAAATTTGCTTTAGTTCATCTTCAGAATAATAGTTTAATAAATCCTTATCTCTAACAATCAGATCATGTATGATCATTTCATCTTCTTCATTTACTTTTATTGTTGTCCACATAACTTGATAAATCTCACTTAATTCATCAGAAACTTCAAGTTTTAATGGTACAATACTATCATCAACAATATTACTCTCTACAATCAATATTTCTCCATCTAATTTAGTATGATCACATGCTACAATAAGTAGGACTAATACAATCATAAAAAGAAACGCTTTTTTTTTCATAAATTCACCTTTCTATCTTAAATCTAACATGATTATATTAATAGGTAAGCCTTTGAAATAATCTCCAGCTTTTCCATTAATCCACCAACATGAAAGTTTCCAACTCACATAACATTCTATCAATAATAGTTTCTTCTCTACTCAACTTTTGACCCATTTAATTTTAGTTCTACAATATTTCCGTCTATGAAATCAACATATAATATTCCATTCAATGTTTTACTATCTTCATCAACTTCTGCTTCAATTGCAAAAATTAATTCTTTATTCATATTACTAGGAATATCTTTTTCTATAATTTGAACATCTGAATAATCATCAATCATTGTATTAGAATCAGTATTTTCATCAAAAGGATTAAAAATTAATTGATGACTAATATCATTATGTTTAATATAGCATTCTGATTCATTCCCATATCTTTCATAATGAATCATTACCTTATTAGCTTGAATTTCATAAGGAACAACTTCTACATCTTCATCTAAATAGAATAAAGCATATCCTTCATTATCCCAAATATAAGTCCACTCAGAAAACGAATCATAATACTCACCTTTATCGAATATAATAAAAGTTCCTTCATAACCATCATCTAATTCCCAAACACCTGTAAGTGTATCTTGATTTAATGAAAATAATCCTTCATCTGGTATTAAATTCTCATCTTCAATTAAACTCGAATCATTACTATCCTGTTCTTCTAAATCATTTACTAATGTTTTATCAAAATAATCCTTTAAAGCTTCGTTAACAGCATTTGTGGATTCAAGAGAGTCTATAGGAATTAATTTTTCTACTTTTTCTATATGATATTCAGCCACAATATTTATAAATTCATCATTAACTACATCAATAAACCCATCAATTATAATAGGTTCTTTATCTATATCTACGATGCCTTCTAATGATAGAATCATTCCATCTTCTAACTCTGTATCTCCAATAAATTGATCATATTCCCCATTAAAAATAAACAATTGTTCATCTTCTAATGTATTAGAATCTTTCACTATAAAATTACCATCATAGGTTTTATCTTCTTTAATTTCAACAGCCATAGGCATTTTAATATCTTTAATTGTAGACATATATTCAGAAATATCTTTTTCATTACCCTCTATAGTTATCTCTGTAATCCATAATTCACCACTATAATATCCAGAAAATTTACTTGCATCTAAGCTTGCATCTGTACTTTTAACGAAAAAAATAACTGCACTTATAAATAAAACAAATAGCAAAAGTAATATAAGCATAATAGAAACTATTGTTTTTCCAATACTCTTTTTCTTTTTTTTAGACTTTATTTTTTTATTTGCTTTGTTTAAGTGATTCTTTGTATTAGAACTACTTTGGTCATCAGATATCTCAAATATTCTTGCCCCACATTTACCACAAAATTTTGAATCTGTTTCAAGTTGTTCTCCACATTGCTCACAAAATTTTTCCATTAATTCTCCCCTCGAATGCTTTCATTTAAATACAATTAATTTTTCTATGTTATTTTTTTATTGTGCCATCATCATTATAGTGAATTATTTCTTTTCTGTTTTGGAAGTATGTCATTATACCATTAGAATATTCTCGTTTAGCAGTCCACACATCACCATAGTTTCCCCACTCCCAATATCCAACTTGTTTACCATCTTCATATTGTCCATATACATAAGTTGTTTCCCACCTAGAACCATTAGCAGATACAGCATATTCACGATAAATTCCATTTAATTCACCTTGTTTATATTCTGCTTCTTTTGCAAGAGATTCATTAGAGTTATAATCATAAAACATCCCATTTTTAATTCCCATTTCATATTCTTCTTTTTTTGCTAATTTACCAGTTTCATAAAAGGACTGATATTCTCCATTTCTTTCATTATCTTTATATACAATAATTTCTTTATTTTTTCCATTTTCATAATAAATATATGAATTTCCATTTTTCATTCCATTTGCATAATCTATCTTAGACTTAATTTTTTCTTTTTCGTAATACATAGTATAAAGCCCATTTAACTTACCATTCTTTTCTTCATAGGTTTCTAACATATCTCCATTATCTGTATATTCAGAAATATTACTTACAACATCGTTTTCTATATATTCATGAGATTCTTCTTTTACAATAATTTCTTTTTTATATGCTACTAAATCTATAAGATTACCTGAAGAATAATTTCTAACATATTGCGAATTTGAATTTGTTTTTATATTTAAACCATCATATTCACGATCTACTTTTTGAATTATATCAACTAAAACTTTATAATATACATCACTTTTATCATCTCTTTTTAGTTTTATTGAAATTACTTTATTTATATCATCATCTCTAACATCTATTGAATAAATATCACTTTTTTCTCCTTCTAATCCTCTTTTTATTTCAATATGATAAGGTAGATCATTAGGGAAATAATATATATAAGCATATCCTGAATTATTACTGCGTTCTGCCCAACCAATCTTATTATTTTCACTATCTACATAATGATCCCATACCCCTGAGTCTTCTACTTTTTTATATCCACTATAACTAACATCGTCTTTCCATCCAAATAAAGCTCCTAATATCTCATCATTTCCCATACTTGGATCAATATTATTAATTTCACTACGTGTAGCTTTTATCTGAGTAATATCGTATTTCATATTTTGAGATGGAGCTGCTACATCTACAGCAGGTGTAGTAGTAGGAGCAACCGGCTGTGTTTCAACCTTTACTTGTTCAATATTAAGTCCAAGCATATTTAAAAACCCAATTAGCTCTTGTTTATTAAAATTTAGATTTTTTAAATTATCAGTTTTATCCTTCCATTTATTAAAAACCTCTAATAATTGATTTGCATTAGTATTAATAATTATATTAAGGAAATCACCTTTTTTATCGCCAAGAACTTGTTCTAAATCCTTAGTAATTAAATTACTAATTGCCTCATATTGAGTTGGATTTAATTTATCTTTCTTTGATAAAAGCGCACTAGACATAATACCTAAAATTCCTGCGAATTGTAAATCAGGAGCAGCAGAAAGCCAACCCATAGCAGATTGCCCATCAGAAATTTTTTTAATAATTTCTTGATTCCTTGCATTTCTTTTTTTGATTTCTTCTTCCATTGCAGTAGATTCTTTTGATTTAACTTGTTTCTTATTATCTTCACTATATTTCGCATCTTCAATAACTGAAATTTCTGTAAAAAGATCTAAAAAAGCAAATCCACTTATCGCATCATTTTCAAAGGCATATACTTTTTTTATTAATTGAAAACTTTTTTCATTTTTTGGAATATCTCTAAGAATAGAGGGTTTTGAATTTGTTGCAATAATTTTATTATATAAATCCTCAAGTTCTTTTACATCATCAGATTGATCCTCTTTTAATGTATCTATATTTTTTTTAATTTCAATCATATGGTATAAATTTACATAGTAATCAGCAGAAGTAATATATGAATATATATTTGCTAATTTTTGATATTCAAATATCATTTCATTATATTTTTCATCAATATCTTCATATATTTTTTCACTTGATGAAATTAATTTATCTGATTTTCTTTCGCTACTTATTAAATCTGAGATTATAATTTTATTATCTTTAAGCCACAAAATATACTGATTTTGAGTTTCTACTAAACTAATTAGATCAGTAAATACATAATTATCAATTATTGTATCAGTAACTTCATTTTCTGATTTCAATGAAAGATATGTATTAATTTGTTCTTCATATGAATTAATCGCTATTTTATATGCAAGCATTTTATTTGCGATTTCTTGAATTTGAATATATTCGTTTTCATCTTCGATTTCATCCATGTATTTCATTAAATTCTCTTCATATTCTTCAATTTCATTAGTTACTTTAAAAGCAGATTTTGCTGTATTTTCAATCATTTTCATAAAGATTTCAATTGCTTTTTTTCTTTCCTCGTTAAATTTATTCTCGTTTTTGCTTTCAGCCTTAAGATTAGAAGTATATAAAAAACCACCATATATTTGATTAATAATATCTTCTTCTTTGCTTATCTTAGGTGCAGAGCAACCACTTAATTGCATAATTATAGATATGATAATAATAACGGAAATTATCTTTTTCATTTGTCTCTCCCTTCTTAGAATTATTTTAGTAGAATAGACTACAAACTATCATTTAATAATACCCATTATTAGAAAAAAAAATCACCTAGATTATGATATCTTGGTGATTTTTCATATAAGGTGATATTAATATAATTCATCTATTAAGTTAATGCTCTGTTTTAAATTCATTATACATTAATTCCCATTTATCCTTTTGTTTATTTTCATCATAAAGCTAAAGAATTAGTGCACTTAATAAGTTTCACTTATTTCATTTACTTTTACAATAAATGTTTTATTATTAATTGCTATTTTTAAGTTTTTTTCTACTTTTAATCTTTGTTTATCAAATCCTTTTATTATCTTATTAATTATTTCTTCTTGTTCTTTTAATATTTCATGTGCATTTTTAATATCAACTTTAATAAAACTAATCTCATCATTTGGTTTTAACTGCGCTATTTTCCATAAATCAGATGAAATAACATGCGCTATTTTTGTATATCCGCCTGTTGTTTGACAATCAGCTAACATAATAATAGGTTGTCCTTTTCCTGGTATTTGAATAGCTCCTTTAACAATTCCATCTGAAATAATATCTGCAGTTTTTAAATGTTTAATTTCTGTTCCTTCTAAACGATATCCCATTCTATCAAATTCACTCGATACTTTATAAGGATTATTTAAAAAATCAAAAATTCCTTCTTCTGAAAATTCATCATCTTGTGGCCCTAAAATTACTCTTATATTTACTTTATTATTATATTTAGGTACTGTTTTTAAATCAATAAATCTACCTGATAATTCTTCTTCATTACAAATATCATTATTTAAAAGTATTTCATCATCTTTTTTTAATGCTCTACCTTTAAAACCACCAAATTTACCACGTACATAAGTTGATTTACTATTCATAATAGTAGGTAATTCAAATCCTCCGGCAATAGATAAATAACTTCTACATCCATTTTTAGCAGCTCCAAATGTTATAATATCACCTTTTTGTATTTTAATTGTTCGCCACAAATCTAATCTAATACTATTATTTAACATTGGTTTCATATCTGCACCTGTTATTGAAATAAATGTATCACTATTAAATATAAATGAACCACCCATTATTGTCATTTCCAATAATGCTTCATTTTGATTATTTCCAACTAATAAATTAGCAATGCGATGAGCAAATTGATCCATACTTCCTGAAACTGTAACACCATACTCTTGGTAACCGGTTCTTCCTAAATCTTGAATTGTAGTATACATTCCAGGATTTATTACTTTAATAGATGCCATTTTACTCACCTCTTTTAGTTGTTTTTTTAATTTCAATATTAAAAGTATTAGAATTCACTTCTTTTAATATTCTTTCATAAGTTTTATAGTCAATTGATTTAAAACGAATATAATTTCCTGCATTAAGTAATACAGGCTCTTCATTATCAATATCGAATAATTTAACTGGTGTTCTTCCAATAATCTGCCATCCTCCTGGACTATCAATAGGATAAATTCCAGTTTGGCTTCCTGCAATTCCTACTGAACCAGCATTAACTTTTATTCTAGGTTTCACAAGTCTTGGTGTAGATATTGTTTCATCCATTCCTCCAAGATAAGGAAAGCCAGGAGTAAATCCAAGCATATAAATTCTATAATCTACTCCCGTATGAATTTTTACTACTTCTTTTTTTGTTAGATTATTTTGTTTTGCAACATTTTCAATATCGGGGCCAAATTCACCACCATAATATACTGGAATTACATATACTTTTGATTCGGTATTTGAAAATGATTCAATATCTCCCATTAACTCATTAATTTTTTCTTCAAGTTTTTCATAAGTTAATTCAATTGGATTATAGCATATTGTTAAAGCACGGTATGTTGGAATGCATTCTTCTATTCCAATAGTTTTCGAATCCTCAATTAGATTTCGAAGTGCAGCAACATAATTATTTGTTTCTTCTGAAATTTCGTTTTTAAATTCCACTGAAATCGCTTTATCTCCAGCAAATTTTATTTTAAATAATTTTTCCAAATTACTCAACTCCTAGTGTAGCAACATTTGAATTTTAGAAAGTGATATAACACCTGCATAACTTGCAAGAACTACAACAATAGCTCCAAGTACTAATAAATAAGTAGGATGTTTATAATCTCCAATAATATCTTTTCTTGTTGCAGCTATTAATATTACTCCAATTGTTATTGGTAAAATCAATCCATTTAATGAACCTGCTAAAATAAGTAATTTCGCTGGTTTTCCAAGAACTGTCATAATAATAGTTGATACTACAATAAACCCCATAATCCAATATCTTTCATTTCTTTCAATTGCTGGATGTAATGTCTTTAAAAATGAAACAGATGTATATGCCGCTCCTATAACTGAAGTAAGTCCTGCAGCTAAAAGAACTAAACCAAAGAATTTATATCCAATCATTCCTGCGCCTTGTTTAAATGCTGAAGCAGCAGGGTTTGATGCTTCAAGTGTAAATCCTTTTGCTACTACTCCTAATATTGCTAAGAATAAAAGTACACGCATTATTGAAGCAATTCCTATTCCCATGATGGCACCTTTATCAATTTCTTTTAAATTTTCTTCACCAGTTATTCCTGCATCAATTAAACGATGTCCACCAGCAAAAGTAATATATCCACCAACTGTTCCACCTAATAATGTTATTATTGGGAAAACTAAACTTCCTGGATTCTCAGGTGCAAATGTACGTAAAATTGCTTCACCTACTGGTGGCTTAGTAACAACTGCCATATATCCTACAATAAGAATCATCATTATTCCTAAATATTTTGTTACTTTATCAATTGTAGATCCAGCATCTTTATTAACAAATATTCCAAGTGCTGCTGTTCCTGCAATAATAAAACATATTTTCATATTTAAACCTGTTAATACATTAAGTCCTAAAGCTGCTCCACCAACATTTCCAATATTAAATGCAAGACCACCAAGTGCAACTATAATTGCTACAAAATAACCAAGTCCTGGAACAATTTTATTTGCTATATCTTGTCCACGCATTCCTGAAACACCAATAACCCGCCATACGTTCATTTGCGCTACTATATCAAAAATTACTGAAATAAATATAACAAATGCAAAACTTGCAGCAAATTGCTGAGTAAATGTTGCAGTTTGTGTTAAAAACCCAGGTCCTATTGCTGATGTCGCCATAATAAATGCAGCACCAAAAAGAGCACTTATATTACTTGTTACTTTTTTATTTTTTGAATTCTTTATTTCTAATTTTTCCGCCATTATTCTTTCCCCTTTTCTTAATCACCAATTGCAATAATATTTATATTTTCATTAATTAATCTTTTTTTAATTTCTTTAACAAATTCAACCGCTTTAATATTGTCACCATGAACACATATTGAATCTGCATGAATTTCTATTGTTTCTCCAGTAATAGCTGTTACTGTATTATGTTGAATCATTTGCATTACTTGATTGATTGCTTTTTCTGTATCATGGATAACTGCACCATCCATACTTCTTGGAACTAATGTTCCATCTTTTTGATAAGCACGATCTGCAAATACTTCATTTGCTGTTTTAAGTCCTATTTTTTTTGCACTTTCAATCATTTTACTTCCGTATGATCCCATAAGTATAAGATTTGAATCCACTTCATAAACTGCTTCTGCAATTGCATTTGCATAATTTTCATCTTTTGCTGCCATATTATACATTGCACCATGTGGTTTAACATGTTGCATTGTTCCACCCTCCGAATCAACAAATGCTTTTAATGCACCAATTTGATATTTTACGTAATTTTTCAATTCATAAGGTGATACTTTCATTTCTCTTCTTCCAAATCCCATTAAATCAGGAAAGCCTGGATGGCATCCTATTGCTACATTATTTTCAATTGCTTTTTTAACTGTTCTATCCATAACATTTGGATCACCTGCATGCCAGCCACATGCAATATTTACTGAACTTACAACTTTTATAATTTCATCATCCATACCTATTTTATAATTGCCAAAACTTTCACCTAAATCACTGTTTAAATCAATTCTCATTTTTCCCCCTCTCAATATTCACTTTATTTTAATGTTTATATTGCAAATTGTATGCCAATATAAAAAACCACTAAAATACACGACTTTTAATTTTCTAATAACAAATAATGAGCAATTACGCTCACTATTGTGCATTATCGCTCATTATACTATTTATCTAATTTTCGTTTTAAGGCAAATCTACTTATATTTAACATCTCAGCAGCCTTTGATTGATTTCCATTACATATTTCAAGAGATTTTTCAATACACTCCTTCTCAATATCCATAAGTAATTCTGGTAAATCAAGCGGTCTATTTTGTTCAAGTTCAAATAAAAAATCATAAGTATTTTTTTCATTTAAGTTATTATTAGAATGAATTGGTAAATCTACAAAATCTATCCACTCATCATTCTGAATTATACAAATTCTTTCAACTATATTTCTAAGTTCACGAATATTTCCTGGCCAGGAATACTCATTCATTGCTTCAATTGCTTTATTTGTAAATCCTAAAAAATTCTTATTAAATTTTATATTGAAATGCTTTATAAAATATTCAGCTAATACAGAAATGTCTGATTTTCTTTCACGAAGTGGTAAAATATTTATAAATACAACATTTAATCGATAATATAAATCTGCTCTAAATAAACCTTTATTAACCATATCTAATAAATTTCTATTTGTAGCTGCAAGTACTCTAACATTTACATCTACGTCTTTAGTTCCACCTACTCTTTTTATTTTTCTTTCTTCAAGAAATCTTAAAAGTTTTGCTTGTTGATTAAGCGGAATTTCACCTATTTCATCTAAAAAAATTGTACCACCATCAGCAATTTCTATTAATCCTTTTTTAAGTTTTTCAGCACCTGTAAATGCATTTTTTTCATGTCCAAATAATTCACTCTCAAATAAACTATCTGGAATAGTTGCGCAATTGATTTTTACCATTGGAACTTTTTTCTCTGGACTATTCGAATGAATAAAGTCTGCCATAAGTTCTTTTCCTGTTCCAGTTTCTCCAGTTATAAGAATGGTAACATTTGATTGTTTAGCAATATTTTTAACATTTTTTAAAAGTTCTAACATTCCTTCATTTTTAGAAATTATTGATACTTCTTCATTTCTATTTTTTTCTTCAAAAATTTGAATTTTTTGATTTAATTGAATTTGATCAAAAGCACGTTCAATTTGAAATTCAATTTCATCTAAATCAAATGGTTTTGTAATATATTCAAATGCTCCTGCTTTCATTGCATGAATTGCAGATTCAATATCTCCATATGCAGTAATAATAATTACTTTTATATCCTCATCAATGGTTTTAATATTTTCAATATATTCTACACCATTTCCATCTTTTAATCGCATATCTAAAAGTATTACATGTGGTCTAAAATCCTTTATAATTGCATCTGATTTTTTTAAAGATTCTGATGTATTTACTTTATATCCAAAATCTGAAAGTCCTTCTTCAAGAGAAAAACGTATTGATTCTTCATCATCTATTACCATAACTCTTTTATTCATTTGAAATACCTCCAGTTTTAAAATATAAACTTACTGTTGTTCCTTTACCTACTATACTTTGAATATTAATTTCTCCACCATTTTGATATACAAGTTCATGTACTACCGATAAACCCAAGCCAGTACCACTTGATTTTGTTGTAAAAAAAGGATCAAATACTTTTTTAATTAACTCATTTGAAATACCGGAACCATTATCATTAATAATTAATTCTGCTCCATTTTTCAAATTATCAATATAATTCATTTTTACTGAAATTTCTCCATTTTCGTGTTCTATAGCGTCAACTGAATTTTTAATAAGATTAAGTAGAATTTGATTAAACTGTGACGGGTCAATTAAAAAAGTAATTTCTGAATCTTCACAATCAATTAACGTTTTAATATTTTTTCTTTTTAATTCACCATCTAAAAGAGCTAATGTATCTGATACACTTTGAAATACTTTAACTTTTTGAAGTTTACTATCTACTCTTTTTGAATAATTTAATAAATCTGATATTAATTTATTGATTCTATCTATTTCTTTTATTAATCTTTCAAACATTATTTCGTTATTTCCTGTAAGATTCTCTTTCAATCTTCTTTTTAAAACTTGTATTGATGTGCGCATTCCTGTTAAAGGATTTCTTATTTCATGTGCAACACCTGAAGCGAGAGTTCCTGCTGTTGCTAAACGATCAAGTCTTTGAATTCTGCTTTCAAGTTTTTTCCTTTCGGTAACATTATTAAAACTACAAATATAACCATTAATATTTCTGTTTTCTCCCCACATAATGGATGTATAAAAGTCATAATATTTAATATCACCATCTACTTTTTTAGTAAATTCAAAAAGATTATCATTACTTTTTTTCTCTTTATATGTTAATTCTATTGATTTATTAACTATATCCATAAAAGAATTTCTATTATTTAAATAATTTTTAGTTTCTATAATAGTTTGAATAGCAAATGGATTTTTTGAAATTATTGATTTATCACTGTTAAAGGTAATAATACCTTTATCAATATATTTAAGAATATCTTCATTATAATTTTTCATATTTACTAATTCATTTATTGATGTATCAAGTTTTCCAACCATTTGATTAAAAGCTATGCCAAGTTGGCCTATTTCATCATTTCTTTTCAAATCAATTTTTTCACTATATTGACCATCAGATATTACTTCACAAAATCCAACAAGTTTTTTTATAGGTTTTGTAATATTAGCTGAAATAAAAATGGTAATTTGAAGTGAAAACGTTAAAAATATAATACTTGCTAAAATATTATATTTATAGGATTCATAAAAAAATGAAAGCAATTCGTTTTTATCTTCTAATATCAATACGGTCCAACTAAAAAAATCATATTCCATAAAACTTAGTAAATAATTTTCTCCTATAAAATGCTTAATCTTTCCGTTTTCTTTTTCTGCATTTACTTCATTTAAATTAATATCAAAAGAAGTATTATTAAATATAACATCACCATCTTTTACTATTATGAAATTTGTTAATTTTACATTTTTAATATCATTAATCATTTCTTCTTCATTAAGCAAATCATTTTCATTAAAACTTATTTCAAATTCATTTAATTTATTATCCATATATCTAAAACTATTATTAATTATGAAATTATAATCATTTCTAAATGAAATTAGTAGTAATACACTTAATGAAATGAAAAATAAGAGTACAAATGGAATCAGTATTTTATTTTCAATATTTAATTTCATATTATATCAGCTTCTTCCAATTTACTTGATATACAAAAAACAACAAAGGATGTTATTACTCCAGGCATTGCAGGATGAATATCAAACATTGAATGTGATTTGTAATTTAATAAAATT
The DNA here is from genome assembly GCA_030377915.1 of Clostridiaceae bacterium HSG29. Lineage (GTDB taxonomy): Bacteria > Bacillota > Clostridia > Peptostreptococcales > Acidaminobacteraceae > HSG29. The sequence goes on along the minus strand of JAUCFZ010000003.1, from coordinate 10,655 downwards.
AATATAAAAATTACTAATAATCCTGAAAACATACTATATAATGCAGATTTCTTTGTTGCTTTTTCATAAAACATTCCACCATATAATGGAATTAGGAAAGATGCTGAAAATACACCCCAAATATATCCTCCATATACTAATAAATTCTCAGGTGGTGTTAATGAAAGTACCATTGAAAGACTTCCAACAATAAATACTACAAATCTGCTTATTCTTAATAAAGTTTCATCATCATAATTCTTTTTTGATAAAACTCCAAATATATCATAAATAAAACTACTTGAAGCAACAATAAGTTGAGAATTTGCTGTTGAAATTGCTGCTGCCATAATAGCTAACATTATAAAACCGTTAATATATAGTGAAAATATTGAATTAGAAACTACTGGTAGTATTGCATCTATTGAATCAATAATTCCTACAGATGGAATCAATATTCTACTTCCAAGACCTATTAAAACAACTGCACTATATATAATCGTTAATAACATAATTGATTTTATTATCATATTTATTGCTGTTTTATCATCTTTTGCAGCAATAATACGAACAGTATATTGAGGATTAGTTGAAATTCCAAATCCCCATGCAAAAAAAACAGATATTAAACTTAAAACAGGCATTGCTCCTTTTACTAGTGGATGAGTAAGCGATCCTTTTTCTGTATAATATGATCCACTTTGAATTGCATAACCTTCAATTATACTTGCTTTATGAAATATTTCTGAAATTCCACCAATTTTATAGACAATTAAAACTGCTGCTATTATTATTCCTAAACAAATAATAACAAAATTAAATGCATCACTTCTAGCTATTGAAAATAATCCTCCAAATGTAGTATATAAAATAAACATATAAATAATTATAACAGCTAAATAATACGGTATTTCCAAATACTGAGATATTACAATACCAAAACCACGAATTTGTATTACTATATATAAAACAAAATTTAATAAAATTATTAAGCCACCTGTAATTTGAAGTGTTTTACTATTATAACGTTTTTTAAAATATCCAGGAATCGTTACCGCTCCACTTGCTCTTAATCCTGGTGTTAACCATATTAAAAAAAGTGCTCCTAAAAACCATGGAATTATTGAATAAAAAACAGATACAATACCATATGTATATATTGATCCTGATAATCCTTGCATTGAAGCTGCACTAAACCATGTTGCAGAAAACGTAACAATACTTACTAATAAGCCTAATTTTCCTCCACCTTCAAAAAAATCATGAATTGTATTTGTTTCTTTGTATCCAAGCTTTCCAAAATAAAGTAAAGCAATTGAATAGAAGAAAAAAAACATTAAAAATATATATGAATTTGGCATATTATCCCCCTTATTTATTAATATTTCTAATTCTATCATTTTCATTTCTCATCGTAAACATTTATATTTTTACAATCATAAGCATTTAATAATACTACAAAAGTACTAAAGAATATTTTGTGAAATAAAAAACTCCAAGTTTTTATGTCTTGGAGGTTTTGGTATTTTATTAATATCTTCTAGCGAAGTAATTAATACTTTTATATTCAATTATATCTTTAAAATGGTTTCTTAATTCAATACTGTTAAATTTTTCTAATTCATCAGCAAGTTTAAACTCTTTATTAATTTCATCATAATAAAAATACTCTGTTTTATTTAGAAACTTTATCGGATTCAATCTTGCTTCATTTTCCCATTTATTTAAATCCCAATTTTTCCACTTAAAATGCCTCTTATTATTCAAATCTTTTTGATGTAGTTTATTATCACTATAATAATTTTTGAATTCAATTCCTATTTCATTTAATGAAACTTTCATTTTTAATTTATTTTCATCAATAAAAGCTCTTAATAAAGGAATTTTATAAGATTTTGCCATAGCAGTTTTCTCAATTTCTAAAAGAAATTCTTCAACATAATCATTCATCCAACTTTTTTCAATATCAGTTAACTCTTTTATATCTTCAAGAAATTGTAAATATCCATTATATCCACGTTTACTTTTTAATCTAAATTCATTAAAATCAATATCAACGCCATTATACATATCTACTCTTAAAGGTTTAAACCCAAGTGTATTTTTCAATCTAAAATATTCTTCTTTCATTTGAACACGTATTGGATCAGTGTTTTCTAAAGTTTTAAAAAGATTAATTAATCTAAAATCAAATTGAATATTACAATCTTTTGGATATTCAAATGTTTTTATTTCGCTTGATTTTTTCTTACTATTAAACGGGTTTTCACCTGATAATATTTTAGGAATAAAATGTGCTCTTTTATAGTTTCCAATAAAATCTAACACAGTTAATTTTTCTTTCCCTTCTGATAAACGTAATCCTCTTCCCAATTGCTGTAAAAAAACAACATATGATTCAGTAGGTCTTAAAAATAATACTGTATCAACAGCAGGAATATCCACTCCTTCATTAAACATATCTACAGTAAATAATACTTCAACTTCTCCACTACTTAACATTTTAACAGCTTTATCTCTTTCTACTTTAAATTCACTATTAATTTGTTTCGAATGAACAGTACGCGCTTTTATACCTTTTTCATTAAATTCTTTTGCCATATACTCTGCATGAGTAATCCCAGCACAAAATGCAATTGTTTTAGTACCACCAAGATTTTTATAATTATCTATAATTAAATCTGATCTTTTATTCGTAGAAAGATTCTTTTCTAAATCTTTTTTTTCATATTTACCATTGGCATATTTAATAATATTATAATCAGTTGAATCATAAATTGCATGATAATCAAATGGTACAAGCAAATCTCTATTTATTGCTTCTTTAATTGAAATCTCATAAATTAAATTATCATTACATAAACTAAAAATATCTTGATTATCCATTCTATAAGGAGTTGCAGTAAGTCCTAATAAAAACTTAGGATTGAAATATTCTATGATTTTCCTATAAGTATTTGCTGCAGCATGATGAAACTCATCAATCACAATATAATCAAATTCATTTTTTTTAAAAAATTCTTCATTTAAATATTCTTCTTTTCCAAGTGTTTGATTACTAGCAAATATCACATCAAATTCTGTATTTTTTTGTGTTCCTTTGAAATAACCATATGTTTTTTTATTTTTAAAAATATTCTTAAAAGAATCATAAGCTTGAGTTAAAATTTCTTCTCTATGTGCAACAAAAAGTATCTTTTTAAAATCAATAGAATCAAATGCTGCTAAATATGTTTTCCCAATTCCTGTAGCTGCAGCTATAAGACCTTTTTTTATACCTTCATCTCTTGCAATACTTAGTTCATATAACGCTTCTATTTGCGCTCCTCTTGGTTCAAGCAATTCAGGGCTTTCTGGATCCTCAAAACTCTTTTCATAAATATCAAGTTCTTTTGCAACTTGACCTCTTTGCCATATTTTTTTATATTCTTTTATAATATCATCAGTTGCTATTATTGATAAATTATCATTTATATTTAAAAATTCACTATTAAATTTATCATAACTCAATTTGTCAGTTTCTCTTTTTAATCTATAATTCCATTCAATTCCATTTAATAATGCTGCTTTTGAAATATTTGAAGATCCAATATATATAACATCTTCATTCTCTTTTTCGATAATATATACTTTTGGATGAAATGATATAACATTTTTATTATAAAATTTTAATTCGACTTTTTCAGATAATTCTTTTTTTATATAATACAAAGCTGAAGGTTCAGTAATATTTAAATATCTTCCTGTAACAATTGTAATTTTACATCCTTCAGGAACTGATTTAAATAATGGAACAATAAGTTTAGCTCCCGATTCTCTCAAAAAAGATACAAGTATTTTAATACTTTTAGCCTCTTTAAAATCATTTTTCAATTCATTATATAATGGATTAATATTGTTAATTATTGCATTATTCATATGAACTTTCCTCTCGTAAAACCTAAACTTTTATTTCCACAAAACAATTTAGAAATTGGAAGCAATTATTTATAGTGTTATAATAATTATTAATAATATAGCATTTTATATTGCTATTAATTATATATGATTTTCACTACAATTCTCTTAACAAAAAAAATCGAATTTTAACTGTAAAAATATATATAAGCAAAAAACTTATATAAAAACGGATTATTTTTTATATAACAATAACTCGTTTTTTATATTATTTTAATGATTATAATTTTTTCTAATTATTTTCTACTAAAAATATTATTTTCTTTTCATACATAATTTAGAAATAATAATATAAAAATATCTGTCAAATATTAATCGATAAGGTATTTTGTAAAAAATCCAATTTCTGGATTATCCAAAGTACCTATAACAACTCCTCTATCTAAAAATACGTTGAATTCTTCGCAACTTGTTTCTGAAATTAATGAGCACGCATAACAAGCAGAAATATTTAGTGAATAACTTCCTTGAGCACTTGATTCGATACATACAGGATCATTTGAACACCATTGAGCACCCGACAATGATTTAATAATTAATTTAGCCAATTTATCACTCTCTCCTTGTCTAATAAGTCCGCCTAGTGATCCTTCAGAATCCCCACTTGCAGTATATATCAATATTCCATTCATGTTATATTCATCATTTGAATAATATATTTTTTCTCTCAGCGCTGCTGATGAATATCCGCTTTCAAAACTCAATTGTCTTATTAGTAAATGTGCTAACGTATGAAGCAGTACAAATTGTGGTGTTATTTCTCTATCTGTAATATTCCGCTTATTATTAAATTCATATGCTCGTTTATTTAAAACTGAAATTCTATCATTAACTATTTTCTTTTCTGCCCAAGTATCTAACATTTTTTTATCGATTTCTATAAATATTCCTTCGCCTCTAACCTGATAAGCTGGATACCAATCAATATTACTCTTTTTAATATTTACAAACGTTGCTTCCTTAGCTTCATCGTCAAAACTCAAATATGATCTATCTGGCGGATAAATTCTAGTAAATCCAACAAGTGATCTTACTTCTCTCATTTTTTTTACTAATACAACCTTTGAAAGAAAATTTAAGTTATAATTATTAATATCTTTATCCTCAATAACAAAATCATTATCAATACCTTCTGGTTTAATCACTCCAGTAATTGCTTTATATTCTTGAATTCTATATTTTTTTTCATCAAATTCAGATTCATATTCTTTTTCAGGTAAAACTTTGCGCAACACAATCTTTTGCACCTCAGAAACAGAACATGAAATATCATTGGCAAGTTTATCAATAAGATTATGAAATTTACCACTTTCAATATAATCTTTAATACTATAATCTTCAAATTTTATAGAATCAACTATATATTTAAAAATTTTACTATTTTCGATTTTTTTTGTAATCAAATTGGAGTATGGTGGAATTACAATCGAGCTAATAATTTTTGAATAATAAACATTATTAGCACCTCTTTGCACTGTCATTAGTTCATTTGGAGATTTACATTCTTCTGACTCGTTTTCCCACGGCATATACCCTTTACACTGAAATTCTCTAGCATAATTAATTTTATTATCAGCATAAAGTTTATCTATGATATCTTTAAATACCTCTTTATTGAAAGCCCCCCTTAATGTTGTCTTAGCACCACAATTTGTGCATTCTATTTTAATTCCTTCCAAACCACTTGTACTACCAAAAGTGCAGATTTTCAATTTTGGATTATCACAAATTTTTTTCTTTGAACGATAATGTGTCCACGCAACCCAAGGAAAATCTTGAATATGACCATGCTTGCATACTGATAAAATTCTAGCAGGAACCAAATTTATTTTACAATCGCTACACTTCGGCACTTCCATTTCCCAAGCATTTTTATTTCTTCTTGTGAAATCTTTTTCCCATTCTTCTATTCTTTTAAATATTCTACATTTCGGGCAAAAGTACCATTCCGGAAATACAACAAACGGAAATCCTTCAACAGGTTTTTTATTTGTTGTAGACATTGGAACTCTAAATTTATTCACTCCTAGAATTTTTGATAATCTTTCATCATAAATCTCACTTGTATTTTCCTCTTTCCAATATTTTATCGAACCAGCCATTAATGAAACATTTTTAAAATCAACAATTGCTCCAACTCCAAACGGAGATATTCCTTGTGAAGTTCTAATTTTCTCATTTATTTTCATTTAATAACTCCTATGGTATAAATACTTTAGACTCTGAATCTACATTTCTCATCGCTTGCAGTGTTTCCCATGCATCTTCTTCTGTACTTCTTTTAAAAGGCATAATTATTCTATTTTTATTTTCTTTACCATACATTAAAATTTCATTTTCTCCAATATTTTTGATTTTTGATTCCCAAAACTCCATAAATCTGTCAATTTTGTCTTCAACTACATCAACCATATCAATATCAATATCTCTTACAATATTTAAAAATTTTGTTTTAATTTCATCGACATATGATGAATTTTTTTGAAAGTACATTGCAGTGTCTTCTGAGTTTAATTTATCATAATAATGTCTAATCAATGTAACTATAACTCCATGTATTGCTCTATCAATCGCAGCTTCAGAAAAAGGTGTCACACTCGTAGGCTCTACATAGTAATAAAAAGCTTCATGATATGACTGATAATTCTCATAATGTGATCTATCTCTTGCTTTTGCACTATCAAATATAGTTATAACATATCCTGGATCACTTCTTCCCACTCTACTTGATGCTTGAATATACTCCGATGTTAACTTCGGTTGCCCTATTACAACCATTCCATTCAACCGTCCCACATCAACTCCAACAGAAATCATATTAGTTGCAAGTACAATATCAGAGGGATAATTTGAATATAATTTATTTTCAAATATTTTTGATTTAAATTTTATTTCTAATTTTTCAAGAGTTTCAATTATTTCACTAGACTTCAATCTACTAGTTAGTTCATCACTATTTATCAAAATTCTTAACTTTTCGCCAGTTCTCTTTCTTAATCTTCTCATAAAATCTTTAATATCATCATTAACTAAAGTTGTACATTTACCTAATTCTCTAATACTATTAAAATATCCTATTAAAGTATAATAAGCATCTATTACATCCTCATTCGTATCCAAATTGATTACTGTTTGAAGTAATTTTCCAATAACTTTAATTTCAACAGTAGTTTGAGTAATTCCAGTACCAATTACTCCTACATATTTCCTGCCATATTTTTCTTTTTCAGATTTAACAAAAAATGAATCTTCTATTTGCGAAATTGGTTGTGGAAATTGACAAATTTTCCTATTATATAAATTCTTAACTTGTTCTTCCGCATTTTTAATTGTTGCAGTAGATGCAATTATTTTTGGTTTAATCCCTTTTTTGCTTATAATCATATTTATTGCATGTTCATATAAAGCAACTATTGTTCCAAGGGGACCGGTAATTAAATGAAGTTCATCTTGAATTATTAATTCAGGTGCCTTATTCATACTATTACCTACTCCAAGTAATGCTGATGCTTCGCCTTTCCATGGAAGTTGAGCAAATTTATCCACAGTTGCAAATAACAAAGTTGGTGGATAATTATAAATATCTTCATCAATAATTCTTATTGGTAATCGTTTTTCAAAATCACAATTTTCATTTAAACAATGTAAAAAAATAGTTTTTTTATCTTTTCTTAATCCATAGCTATCACTTCCACCTTTTCTTGTTAATGGTGTTCCACACCAAGGACAAATTAAGACTTGAAATTTATATTCATCATCATTATATTTTCCACTTCTTTTTCCACTAGTTAATTTCTTATATTCTTCAACTGCATTTTTATTTGAGTTAGGAGTAACCGAACTTCCAATCCACAATCCTATAGTAATTGGTTCAGTTCCAAATAATGTTTCATTATCTCTCCTTATTATTTCACATGCACATATTAATACTGATGCTCTGTTGAATTGTTGCGCAGCTAATAACCTAAGAGTATAACGCATAATTATTGTAGTTCCACAACCATTATTAGGATATCTCAGTCTTCTATAAAATATTGTAAACGCTGATAATCCAAGATAAGCTTCAGTTTTTCCACCTCCAGTTGGAACCCAAATTAAATCCACAATATCACGATATTCTGAATTCAAATTTACAATAGATTCAATCGAAAGAAGCAAAAATGCTAATTGAAACGATCGCCATTTTGCATTTTTTTTTGAATACCCTGAATAAGATAATTTTGTACTACTATTCCTACCCGTAAATAATCCCGCTCTAATTTCATTAACCTGAATTCTTTGCATCAACATTGCAAAATTCGCATATTTAAATGCTGTCATGACATTATTATCATTTTTCAAAATTTGCAAACTTTTGATCATTCTATTTCTTAATTCAATTGTTTTAGCAATATTTTCATCAAAAGAAGAATGATAAATATCCTCAATTTGGCTCCTTTTTTGATGATTTTCTTTAATCCAAATAGAATATTTTTCAATAAATTTATCTAACATTTCCAAAATTTTAGAATTTTCCAAATTACTAATAGAAGAATAATTTTCCATTGATAACATTTCATCATCGATACCATCAATTTCAAAATTCATATTTTCAACTTCATATGAAGGTAAATAACAAGTTGCAATAATCCAATCATTAATATCCTTTACTTTATAGAAAACACTCGTCCCGTGTCCGACTGCATACTTCTTTTTATTTCTAAAAAGTAATTTAAGATTTTTATCTTCATCACTTTCATATTTTCTTACATTTGGATTATCAATATATTTAGAAATTTCGAAATTGTTTTTAGTCGATAAAAGGGTAAATTTAGATTGAAATAATTTATCAATAATTTTACTTCCTATCTTTTGGTTTATTGCAATAATTGTAATACTAGTAACGTCATAATCATTTAAATATTTTTTTTTGGCAAATATTTCTACTAATATGGGATTTTCATCATTACCTAAATTATCGAAAATATTTTTCTTTACAAATTTCTGTCCATCAAAATTCAATTCGACAAAAAAATCATAAGGCATTCTTTTATATGCATTTTTTGAATAGATCATTTTATTAAGCAAATAATAAGATGATTCATCAATTTCTTTTATTTTATCATCAATACTAATTCCTTGATTACGATTCTTGGCTATATAATTTTTTTTAAAATAAATATAACCATCACTATATCCAAACAAATCTAATGGAATAAATTGTTTTATTTTATTATATATAGTTTCATCAAAAATAGTTTTAATATCTGAATATTCAGCCAATTTATAACGTGCAAATGAAAAATTAACATAAAATTTTTCTATATCTCCTTTGCAAAAAAAAGTCATTCCCATAGATGAGGGTTTAAATTGATTTGAAAGAGCTATTTCTTCATCCATATTTAAATCGTAATCAATAGATTTACCCTTTGTTTTATCTTGAACTTCAATATCACTGCTATCCAAATCATGAATATCTATTTCTTCATTAATTTCATCATTCATTCCAGAAATTACAGTCTCTCTTTGATGCAAAATACCTGTTAGGTATCTTTTGGCTGGGGACTCCCAAATAATTTCTTTATTATCATCAAAAGTGAATTTTTCGGATCCAGGCCCCAAAACTTCTCTTTTTAATTCATCTACTATTATTTCTCTAGCTTTTAATTTATCCATAATTATCCACCTTTAACTTTCATAGTATTAGCATCCGAATATGATAATTGTACTACTTTTCTCGAGACAGATGTTATTTGGCATGTTTTAATCAATTTATTTTTCTCAACATGTAAATAGCTAAGTAATTTATTATCAAAATCATTACTTCCCACTGAACTTGAAATAATTTCTTGTGCTAATTCATGTCTGATTTTTATATGCATAGACCGTACTTCCTTACATGAATTAAATACTGCTTCCCAATTTTTTTTATAATACTCATTTTCAGATAAATTCGCTATCACTTCAAACACAGATTTATCTTGAGCACCAATCAGATATTCATTATTAATCCAATTCCTTACAGTGTTAAAATTGATAGATATACCATTTTCCATGAAAATATCAGAAATTTCTTTATATGTCCATCCTTCTCTATTTTTAATTTTTTCTAATTCACTAGACCATAATTTTGAGTTTTCAATTTTCTTTTTATACTTCCTCTCAAATTCCTTATTTTCAAGCAAATTATCAACAATATTTTCAATAAAATCACCAGTTTTAAACTCCATAGATAAAAAAACAAGCTCCTGATTTGGTTTAATATTTTTAGCTTCTGTCTGAACTATCTCTTTTTTATTTCGGTTTAATATATATAATTTATGTTTCTCATTAAAAAAACCAAAATATATTTCGCTATTTAAAAAAACAGAACACTTTATAGTTGATGTGTAATCATTACTTCGTAATGTACTAAAATAGTATAGCATACAATTTTTAATACTTATTTTCCTAAACAATTCCTCTAAATCATTTTCAGGATATTCATTTTTAATTTTATCATATATATTTAAATCTCCGTTATTATCCAGTAACAATCTTTTATTATATACTTTAAGAAAATATTTAATGAGTTTAATATTTTTGGCATATAAAAAAATACTTACCTTCATAGAATTATTTAAACTAAACACTTTATTTTCTTTCCTAAATTTTATTCCTAAAACAACAATTTCATCAAAAAACTCATCACTGTTAACGTCGTCTATTACCTTAAAGCTTATTTTCCTATACGTTGCTAA
>JAUCFZ010000235.1 GCA_030377915.1 Clostridiaceae bacterium HSG29 | reverse complement strand
GTGTTTTATTGCTTGGTGTGGTAACTTAACAATAATACACTTTCAAAAAAAGGTCTACTATCAATATATAAAAATTTCCTCAATATAGTGATTAAGATTCACTATTGCGAAGCAATTTGGTACAATGGATAAGTTGAATTTTGTTAAAATTTTGAGGAGCATTTATGGGAAATCAATTAAACATTTATACTGCATTTTTTTTAAGTTTAATAATAACACTATCAATTGGGAAAATATTAATAAAGAAATTAACTATTTTAAAATATGGGCAGAGCATTAGAAAAGAAGGTCCTGAGTCGCATTTTAAAAAAACTGGGACACCTACAATGGGTGGTGTAATATTTTTAATTACTTTTTTATTTATAATAATTATTAATGGTAATTTTACTAATAGTGTACTTATTATTTTATTATCAACATACGGATTGGCAGCGATTGGATTTATAGATGATTATAGAATAATTAAATTAAAGACAAATGAAGGAATTTCAGCTAAGCAAAAAATTTTAGGTCAGTTTATTATTGCTTTAATTGTGTCAGTAATGGGCTATTATTTTTTAGGTTCAGATATTTTTATACCGTTTTTAAATAAATATATTGAATTAAAATGGATATATTATCCGTTTAATATATTTTTTATTGTAGCATTATCTAATTCTGTAAATTTAACAGATGGAATAGATGGATTGTCAACTACCGTTACTATTATTGTACTTGGATTTTTCCTAATTACTTCAATTATTTTTAGAAAATATTGTTTAAGTATATTGATAATTGCTGCAATAGGAGCTTTATTTGGATTTTTATTTTATAATATAAATCCTGCAAAAGTTTTTATGGGAGATGTTGGTTCTCTTTCACTAGGTGGCTTGGTTGCTAGTATTGCGATGGTTTTAAAACTTCAATTAATTGTTCCAATAATTGGTATAATTTATTTTATCGAAACTGTATCGGTAATAATCCAAGTGTTTTATTTTAAAAAATTTGGAAAAAGAGTTTTTAAAATGACTCCTATTCATCATCATTACGAATTAAGTGGGTTATCAGAAAATCAGATTGTGAAAAAATTTGCTTTAATTACAATTCTAGGTTTTATTTGTAGTATGTTGATTTTATTTTTATAGGGGGTAATAATAATGAATGTGAAAAATAAAAGAATTTTAATTATTGGAATGGCAAGATCAGGTATAGCTGTAGCTAAAGTATTAAATAAACTTGGTGCATATATAATTATGAATGATTTAAAAAGTATTGATGAACTTGGAGATTTGATAGAGGGAGTTAAACCGTATATTAATGAATTAGTTTTAGGATTGCATATTGAAGATTTTAACAATATAGATTTAGTTGTACTTTCACCAGGAGTTCCGCTATATATTGAGCCTGTAAAAAAAGCATATGCAAATAATATTGAAGTAATCGGAGAGTTAGAATTAGCATATAGATTAATTGAAGGAACTTTTGTAGCTATAACTGGAACAAATGGGAAAACTACAACTACAGCACTTACTGGTTTAATATTTAAAAATGCAAAATTACATAGCCATATTGTTGGGAATATAGGACTTCCTGTAATTTCAAAAGTTTTTGATTCAACAAAAAACACTTTTTTAATTACTGAAGTTAGTTCTTTTCAACTTGAAACCGCTTATGAGTTTAAACCTAAAGTATCAGCAATTTTAAATATAACACCTGATCATTTAAATCGACATAAAACATTAGAGGAATATATAAGAGTTAAAAAGAAAGTATTTATGAACCAGAATGAAAGTGATTATTTAATTTTAAATTACGATAATGAAATTACTAATAAAATTGGAAAAGAATTAACTAATTTAAATATAATATATTTTTCATTAAAAAAGAAAAT
>JAUCFZ010000234.1 GCA_030377915.1 Clostridiaceae bacterium HSG29 | reverse complement strand
TCAGGAGCAATTGATAGAAATGACAATATTATTTATTTTTGTAATGATAATGAAGCTTATATGAATACAGGAATTCAAAAAAGTGGATTAACTCCTTATGGAACAAAAACAACTACATCTCCTGCTGGAGAAAATCTTCCGGGAAGTATTACAATGAAAAAAAATATGTTTGAAATTGTAGCAGCTCACGATATTGCTTATGCAGCAACTGCAAGTGTAGGATATTTAGAAGATTTTATGAGAAAAGTTCAAAAAGCAAAAGAAACAGAAGGAACTTCTTATATTCATATTTTTGCACCTTGTCCAACTGGTTGGGGATATCCTACAGAAATGACTATTGATTTAGCTAAACAAGCTGTTGATTCAGGACTTTGGTATCTTGCAGAATATGAAAATGGAGATTTTAAACTTAATAGAAATCCAAAAGAGTTTGCTTCTGTAGAAAAATATTTAAAAGCTCAAAGTAGATTTAAACATTTAAAAGATGAAGATATTGAAGTTATTAAAAAGCATAGAGATAAAAAATGGAAAAAAATGAGAAAATACTGGGTTGAATAATATGAAATCCATTGCAAATGAAGCAATATACAATGAACTAAAAAGAAGAATTATAAATATGGAAATAAAACCAGGAGATCAAATTGTTGAAAAAAATTTGATTGATGAATTTAATGTAAGCAGAACACCAGTTAGAGAAGCGATTCTAAAATTATCTCAAAAAGGACTACTTGATTTAAAACCTAGAGTAGGTACCTTTGTAACACAAATTAATTTAGAAACTGTAAAGTGTGCTTATGAAGTTAAAAAAAATCTTGAAGCATTAGCAGCTGAATTAGCAGCTAAAAGAGCTACTAAAGATCAAATTAATGAACTTTATGAAATTATTGAATTATTTGATAATTTAGATATTGTAGATGATTATAGTAAATGTATAGAGGCTGATCAAAGATTTCATAAAATAGTTAGAGAAGCATCTGGTAATGTTATTTTAGTAGAGATGTTAGAAGAATTGAATATTAAAACAGCTAGATTTCTACAATATATAAAATATGTAATTAGTGATGTAAATTGGTTTACGCATTCACTCTCAGAAATGGCAGAAAGCATTAAAAATCATGATAGTGAAATGGCAAGAAAAACTACAGAAGAACATACTAGTGAATATTTAGAATATCTTTCAAAAAAATTCTTTGGTTAATAATAACATATTTACATTGAAAAAATACTGTTTAATAGCAGTATTTTTTTATTGGTTATAATTTCGATTATAATAATTATTTACTTCAAAAGTTGATGAAATGTGATTCTGAGTCTCTTTTTAATGTTTCAAAGGCCAAAGAAATATTAGTTGGCAAATCTTCCTTTAATAAAGAATCATACATTGCAATGTTAGCAATTTCAGTTTTAATATCTTCATCTAAAGCGTAATTTATTGAGTCAGGCAGTTTTATAAAAATTTTATCATTTATATTAGGTAATGGAATATTATAAGCATTATAAAGAGTTTTTACAATTTCTATGTGATTTTCTTCTGCTTTTATAATATTAGTTGAATATTCTGTAATTGTATCTGCAAAGACATTTGTTCCGATTAAGCCGAATAGTAATAAAGTTGTTCCTATAGTTTTAGAAATATTATTTAATAACATTTTCATCTCCTTTTATTTTATAAAATATTTATAATACTATTTTAGATTTATAATGTGACAAACATGTGAATATTGATACAATATTTTTTTAAAAGTTGATAATTTTTATAAAAAATATATAATTAAATTAGGAAATGATATTATTGGAGGTAGAAAATGAATGAATATAGACATACACAAATTGGATATATTTTAATAGGAATTGTTTCAATTCTAACAATATATTTTAGTTTTATTGTA
>JAUCFZ010000028.1 GCA_030377915.1 Clostridiaceae bacterium HSG29 | reverse complement strand
TCAAATAGGACTATATCCTTTAATCACACTTTTTTCAATTTATACAGGGTTAAAAACACTTGGCTTTATTGGTGTGTTTCTTGGACCAATAACTGTAATTTTGCTTAAAACATTAATTGATACCCATGTAAAACACGAACGTTAATTTTGAAACGTTAAAAAACATTAGGTTTTTCACTTTACAATTATTTTATATATGGTATAATTATCCATATTTTTAATAATTGGAGGTATTTATGAAAAACTTGAAACATTATATTGAACCAAGCAAAATAAGCACAGAGGAATTAAAAAAAATAATTACTGAAACTGATGCAATTAAATTTATATCTTTATCTGGAATAGATTTAGGTAATCACGCTACTGACGAAAGAATTCCAAAAAATTTTATATTAGATGATTTTGAAGATTTTTTAAAAAACGGCATACAAACTGATGGTTCTAGTGTTTACTTACCAATTATTGCAGAAATCAATAATGCTAAAGTAGATATTGTTCCGGACTCTACTGTGAAATGGTTTATTGATTATAATCATAATCATTTAGATGAAAATGGATGTCCAATTGGAACTTTAGATATCCCATCATTTTTAAGACATACTGATAAATATGTTGGATCAAGATCAGTTCTAAAAAGAACAGCAGAATACGTTAAAAAAGAAATTATTGAATTATTAAAAGATGCTAATTCTCTTATAAATCTTCCAATTAATTCAGTTGATGAAATTGATGAAGTTATTTTAACTTCTGCAACCGAATTAGAATTCTGGGTTAAAACTCCTGATCAGAGAAGCAATATAGAAAAATTAAGTGCATCTCAAGAATTAAAGGAACATTATTGGAAAAGAACTGTAGGTCAAGTAAGAACTGCAATGGAAAATTCTTTAATAGGTCTAAATAATGCAGGGTTCAATGCTGAAATGGCTCATAAAGAAGTTGGTGGAGTTCCTGCCAAACTTACAGGGACAAATATATATTCTGGTATTATGGAACAGCTTGAAATTGATTGGAAATATGATTTTTCACTTCAAAGTGCAGATAATGAGCTATATGCAAAGAATATAATTAAAGATACTTTTGAAGAACAAGGACTTGTAGTTAATTTTAAAGCTAAACCTATAGAAGGTGTTGCTGGAAGCGGTGAACATACTCATGTTAGTATTTCATTAAAGCTTAATAACGGAAAAGTAGTTAACCTATTTTCTCATAAGGATCATAAAAATAATTATATGAACAAATTTGGCTGGGGAGCTCTTTATGGAATCACTCATAATTATGATATTGTTAATCCGTTTGTTACTGCTACAACAGATGGTTTTAAACGTCTCAAACCAGGTTTTGAAGCACCTGTATGTACTGTAACTTCAATTGGATATAGTCCACAAAATCCTTCTAGAAATAGAACTGTACTTTTAGGATTAATAAGAGATTTAAATAATCCAATGGCTACTCGTTTTGAATTAAGATCTCCAAATCCTAATTCAAACACTTATTTAACAATATCAGCAATGTATTTAACAATGCTAGATGGAATTAAGTATGCAATTAATAGTAATAAAACTTGTGATGAATTATATGAAAATTTTATAAAAAAAGAAAACGAATCTAAATTTTATCTTGATGATAGTAGATTATATACTACTGAAAAAGATGTTTTTGATGACTTTAATGAAGAGGAAAGAAATAAGCTTTTTACTACTCCGCCAAATACAGTATACGAAAATCTTCTTAATCTTAATAAAACTGATAAATTAAAGATATTAACTAAAGGAAATGCTTTTAATGAAACATTAATTGAATCTTATAAAGTTTCTATGTTAACTCAATGGGAAAATGAAATTAGATACAGATTAAAAGAAAGACTTTTAACTTTAGCAAGAAGATATAAAAAAATGCACAATATAGATGATGTAACTGATTTAGATGTGGATAATTGGGAAAATCTTAATTCAATGCGCCACGAGCTTGTTAAAGATAGTTTAAGTAAAAAATCTTTAATTACTCAAATTATTAACGCACTTAATGAAAAAGATTTTGAAAAAGCATCTAACCTTCAAATTGAAATTGATAAAAAAACAAATATCTTAAATCAAAGATACATTACTTATAAAAATAATTTGATTAATATTTAATAACAAAAGAGTAGGCAATCAACCTACTCTTTTTAAATGTTTTTAATTTTAAATTTCCTAACAATTACTGGAACTAATAAGATTTGAATAACAATTCCAGGTATTCCTGTTATCAATGCTCCTTTTAAATATAATAAAGGATTCATTTTCAAACCAATAATTCCTTGTAAAATTACAATCACTAATCCTGCAACCAATCTTCCACTAATCATACCAACTATTAAAGATAATAATAAATTGCTTTTTTTATAAATAATAGCTGTAATTAATCCATATGTAGCTAATTCAAATGACATTATAATTGAAATTGGATAAAAAACTGGCATTCCTGTCAAAATTGAATTAAGTAAAGGTGCTAAAATTCCAATGCTTAAAGCATAAAACGGGTTAACATAAAACGCTGCTAATAATACCGGTATATGCATCGGAAGAAAAACTGGACCACCCAAATTTGCAATATGAAATATATAAGGCACAATTATTCCAAAAGCTAAAAACATTCCGCTTAAAGTCAATTCTCGAGTTTTATTACTCATATCTACCCCTTATAATTCTTTTAAAAATTTTTTTATATTAATTAATAATATATTAACATCCATTTCATTAAACGAAATTTTCTCAACTGGACATAGATCATTTTTTGATCTATTTAAAATGTTTTTTACTTTAGTTTGATATTCAACTTCAATTCCATTTTCTATGAAAATTTCAATTGCATTTTCTGAAATTAATTCAGTAAATATTCCTTTAATATTTAAATAAGATAAAATCATAGCTGCTGCTTTGCCTGTAACTCTATCTGCAACATAAGCATTATTAATTAATTCATGATTAACATGTTTCTGTAAATCATAAATTGGTTTAATTCCACGCTCCATACTTGTAAATATCGTTTCATTATTTTTCATAACAATAATTTTATAATTGTTTTCATATAATTCTTTTTTAATTGCATTTAATTTACTCATATATACTCCTTCAACCATTTATATACTATACACAAATTTTTAATCTTTCGCTATCTTTTTTTTGATTTTTCTTATATTATATTACGTATTATAAGAAAGGTGGCAATATGAAAAATATAAATTTACCAAAAATTGAATTGCATTCGCATCTTGATGGTAGTATCAATCCAAAAACAATATTTGATTTAGGTAAGAAAACAAAAATAAATTTACCAACAGATTCATTTGATTCATTTGTTGAATATGTTAGGGCTCCAAAAAATTGCGATTCATTAAAAACATATCTTGAAAGATTTGTACTACCAATTGAAGTTATGCAAACAAAAGAAAATTTAGAAAGAATTGCATATGAATATATTCTAAATGTTGAAGAATCAAATGTAAAATATGTAGAAGTTAGATTTGCACCAATTTATCATATTAATAATGGTTTAACAATAGATGAGGTTATAGCATCAGTTATTAAAGGTTTAAGTAGTGGAACAAAAAAAACTGGTATAAGAAATAATCTTATCATATGTGGTATAAGAAGTATGAATGTTGAAAAAAATATTGAAATATTTAAAATATCAGAGAAATATCTAGGACAAGGTGTTATTGCAGTAGATTTGGCAGGTAACGAAGCAGATTTTCCACCAATAATTCATAAAAAAGCATTTGATTTAGCAAAAAATATTGGTTTCAAAATAACTATACATGCTGGTGAAACTGGATGCCATTCTAATATAGCGACATCAATTAATGAATTACATGCCACTAGAATTGGGCATGGAGTAAGTGCAATAAATGATACTAATACAATCAAACTTTTAAAAGATAAAAATATTACTTTAGAAGTTTGTCCAACTAGTAATATTCAAACTAAATCTTTTGAATCATTTGAAAAACATCCTTTTAAGAAATTACTTGATTTAAATGTAAATGTAACTTTAAACACAGATAACATGACTGTTTCAAATACTACATTAAATAATGAATATAATATTATGAAAAATACATTTAACTTATCAAATGAAGATTTTATAAAAATTTATAAAACATCGGTAAATGCATCTTTTACAGATGCTTCAACGAAAAAAGAATTGCTTAAATATATTTAAAAGAGAGAGCATTTTGCTCTCTCTTTTTGAATAATTAAATTGTTGAAAGTAACTTATCGTTATTTTTAAACTCCTCAATTGCAAGAGCTATTAATTCATCAATTAAATCTGGATATTTTACCCCTTCGTTTTTCCAAAGTTTTGGATACATACTAATTTTAGTAAACCCTGGTAAAGTATTAATTTCATTTACCAACACTCTATCTTTCGTAACAAAGAAGTCAATTCTTGCAAGTCCACGAGTTTCAAGCAATTTATAAGTTTCCTTTGCTATTTCCTTAATATCATCTGCAATCTTATTATCTAATTCAGCAGGGATTTTTAAAATAGCTCCCGTTTCATTTATATATTTTGCTTCATATGAATAGAAATCATCTGTTGGTAAAATTTCACCGGGAAATGTAGCCTCTGCTTTTAAATTGCCTTTTACAGCACATTCAATCTCTCTACCGTCAATAAATTCTTCTACTATTACTTTTCCATCAAATTTAAAAGCTTTTTTAAGCCCATTGAAAAACTCATCTTTATTTGAAACTTTTGAAATTCCTACGGATGAACCTAAATTAGCAGGTTTTATAAACATAGGTATTCCAAGTTTTTCTTTAGCGATTGAATAATCAGCTTCCACAATATCTCGATATATTATAAAATCAGCAATTTCAATATCATTATCTCTTAATAGCCTTTTCATAATATCTTTATCCATACCTACTGCAGAACCAACAACACCAGCTCCAACAAAAGGTACTCCAATTAACTTTAAAAGACCTTGTAAACTACCATCTTCACCAAAAGGTCCATGTATAATTGGAAAAATCACATCAATAGGATCAACTACTTTATTATCTCTTAAACTATAAATTGAATTTCCTCTTTCCCCTGGAATAAATGCAATTTCATTATCAGTATTCTTAATTTTAATATTTTTTGGATTATCACTATTTTCTAAAAAATCCAAACTATCACAAAGATAAAATTTGCCTTCTTTATTCATTGCTATTAAAGTTAAATTATATTTTTCCCTATCTGCTGCCGCTACAATGTTATAAGCAGATTGCAAAGATACTTCATGTTCGGCAGACTTTCCGCCAAAAATAATACATAAATTAAGTTTATTCATTTTTTCCTCCAAAATTCAATTCTATTTACTGTTATTTAATTTATTAAATTCATTAATTAGTTCTTCAATTTTATTAACATTTTCCTTATATTTGTTTAACTCAAAATTAATCTCATTTAGAATTTCAATTTGCCTTTCATTTAAACCTTCAACATTCTTAATTTCTATTTCATCCTCGCCTTGATAATCAAATACTTTTTGTAATGAAAGCTCTAATGTATCTTCCATTACAATTTTATTATTGAAAAAAACTATAATTTTTTTCATTTCAGGTAAACTATTTTGATTATCAGCTTGTAAATATATAGGTTCAACATATAAAAGCGCATCACTTATTGGAATTATTATTACACTTCCACGTAAAATTTTCGATCCTTTTTGACCCCATAAAGTAAATTGCGGAGAAATAACTGAATCTTGATCAATTTGAGTTTCAATTTGAACTGGACCTTTTATTACTTTATCTTTTGGAAATTTATAAACAAATAAATCTCCGTAATTCTTAGAATCATTTCTTGCTACAAATAATGAAGTCATATTCCCTTTATCATTTGGTGTAAATGGAACTGTAAGCAAAAATTCCACATTTTCACTTTCCGGCAATTTAAAAGTAACATATTGTGAATTTGTTTTCACAACATCTGTTTCATCCATATACTTTTCATTAGCGATTTGCCAAACATCTTCACCATTATAAAACACTTTAGGATTATTTACATGAAATGTTTCATACACATTCGCTTGTAAATTGAAAAAATCTTGTGGATATTTCACATGATTCTTTAAACCTTCAGGCATTTCATCTCCGTCTTTAAATAAATCGGGAAATATTTTTTCATAAGCATCAATAATTGGCTCGTTATCATATTTGTAATAAGTTACTGTTCCATCATACGCATCAATAACAACCTTTATGGAATTTCTCATATAATTAATTTTTGATCCATTAAATCTAAATGGTTTAGAATACGGATAATTTTTAGTAGTAGTAAAAGCGTCAATTATCCAATATAATTTTCCATCATCTTTATTTACAACAATATATGGATCGGTATCATATTTAAAAAATGGGGCAATTTCATATAATCTTTTATATATATTTCTGTTAAAAACTATTTTGCTTTCATTATTAATATTTCCAGAAACAAATAATTTAATACTCCTATTTTTAATAGCAAATAGTAATTTATTTAAACCATTTAATTTAACTCCATCTTTTCCATCATATTTTATTTCCTTATTATCATCACCTGCTGGATAATCAAATTCATATTCATCAGAATTAACAATGATATAATCTGAAAGAAGTTCACCAAAATATATTCTTGGCTCAGTTATAATTATATCAGAATCAGTTACTGGAGGTATATTTTTCACTAAAAGTTCTGGTTGCCCATCACTAGTCACAGCATTTACAGGCGATAAAACAGCTCCATAACCATGAGTATACTTAAAGTGCTTATTAAGCCAAGTTTTAGCTTCACTTCTAAGTTTATCTAATGTAATTTCTCTAGGAGTGATAAACATTTGTGTGTATTTGCCATTTACTTCATAACGATCAACATCTATATCGTTAAATTGATAATACATTCTAATTCCTTGTATTTCATTAAATGTTTGTTTCAAAGGTCTATAGTCATTAATCATGATATTATTAATAATATCAGTTTGACTTTCAATTTCTTTATAGGTTAAATCAGTTATCGGATCATAATCTATAAAATCCACATCATTTATCCCATATGCATTTTGTGTAAATTCCAAATTGTTTTTTATATAAATCTCTTCCTTTGAAATTTCATCTGGAAGTACAATAAGTTGTTGCACTGCAAAAGCTACGATCAAACTAATAATATGAAGACCTATGATTGCAATTGGTGCAGAAATTGCAATTTTAACATTAGTTTTTTTGTATCCAACAAATACTACTATAGCTGCTATAAATGAAGCAACCGAGAGTATTTTATATGATAATAATGTAATATGAACATCAGTATATCCTGCCCCATATATTATTCCCATTGAAGAATATAAAAGCTTATATGATAAAAGAATATAATTTATTCCAATTAATATTAAAATAGTTATACTTAATAACATTATCGCTCTAACCAATGATTTATATGAATG
Source organism: Clostridiaceae bacterium HSG29 (assembly GCA_030377915.1). GTDB lineage: Bacteria > Bacillota > Clostridia > Peptostreptococcales > Acidaminobacteraceae > HSG29. Next base: position 13,055 of record JAUCFZ010000028.1, on the reverse strand, counting down.
ATTACAAAATATTTGTTTTATATTTAATTTTTTTCTGTATTCATCAAATTCAATTACTTTCTCTTTATGAATCTTTTTCTTCTTATATACAAGAATAAAATATAAAGTTGTTAGCACTGTCATCCAAATAAGTATAAATATTACTATTGATAATAAACTTTTTATAAGCGGCAATTTAAAAACATAAAATCCAATATCCATATTAAAAATTGGATCTGTTTTATTAAACGCTTGAGCATTTAAGAAAAGTAAAACATCTTTCCACATAAAATTAGTAAATGAATAACCAAACATTATACCAAAAGTAAGTGAACCTAAAAACAATTTCAGATTTTTAAATTTATTTATAACTACAAAATCATCATTGAAATATTGTTTATAGTTTTTACTTAAAACGCTTATATAATAATAAATTGCGCCACTAATTATAAGTGTAATTACTATGAATATTTTAATTTTTGAATAAAATATTTTCCAAAATGTTGTAATATAACCTATCGATTTAAACCATAAAATATTTGAAAAAAAATTTATTAATGGGTTAAAAAACATGGCTATAAAAATTATTACTAATAATAACTTTAAAGCCTTTGCATCAATCTTTCCGGTTTTATTCATAAAAAAACCTCCTATCTGTATATATAACTATATACCCAGATAATTACAAAATATTTAATTATTTATAATATTTGATTATTTCAGAGATTTTATTTTTTGAAAATGGTTTTACTATAATTCCATTCATATTAGCCTCTTCAGCTTTTTTTCTAATAACTTCTTTATCATTTGCAGTTAATGCGATTATAATAATTTCTTCATTTAAATCTCGTATTTCTTTTGTAGCTTCAAATCCATCTTTTATAGGCATCTGAATATCCATCAAAATTAAATCATAAGATTCATTATATTTATCAATTACTTCCTGTCCATCAAATGCAATATCAACTTCAAAACTTGCATTGTTCAGTATTTTTTTAGTAATTTTTGCATTTATTTTATTGTCTTCAACTAGTAAAATTTTAAGATTTTTTTTCTCTCTACTCTCATTTATTATCTCTTTTTCATTATTCTCATTTACTATCTCATTAAATTCCATATATAAATTAAAACATATTTTAGAACCACAAGTAGAATCATTTAATATTTTATTTGGACTTTCAGCATTTATATTTCCGCCCAACGATAAAACAAGTTCCTTAGCAATAGTTGTTCCCAACCCACTACCTTGATAATTTCTTTTATTTGAATCTTCTATTTGATAAAACTCATTAAATATTTTTCCTAATTCTTCCTTTTCAATACCAATACCTGTATCAGCAACTATAAATTCAATATTCACAATGTTATTTACCCGTTCTACTTGATGAACCTTCACCAGTATTTCACCATTCATAGTAAATTTAACAGCATTTCCAATAATGTTAATCAGAATTTGTCTTAATTTATTTTCATCGCTTCTAACAATAGTAGGTAAATTTTCATCAATAGATATTGAATAGTTAACTTTATTATTATCAACCATTGCAAAAAATTGCAGATAAATACTTCTTAACACTTCTCTTAAATTAAAATCAGAATAATTAATAGCTAATTTACCATTTTCAATTTTAGACATTTCTAGTATATCATTTACCATACTTAATAGATTTTCTGAAGAACTTCTTACTATTCTTATATAATTCTTTGCCTCATCATTATCAATATCAATACTTTCTAACAATTCAATAGAAGCAATAATACCATTCATAGGTGTTCTAATCTCATGTGAAACTGTATCAACAAATCTACTTTTAATTTTACTTGATTCCTCAGCCAATTCTCTTGCTTCATCTATTATTGTAATATCTATAAAGGATAAAAAATTCACTTTTTGGGTTTTGTATGTTATCGTTGTCAACCTTCCGACAATTGAAACTTCCTTTCCATTTGCTAATCTTACTTTAATAACATTTCCATTACTAGTTTCGATTTCTGAGAATTTTCTAATCATTTCTTCTGAAATAATTCCTTCATTAATTCCAACTTCAATTTTTGCATAATCATTAGCTTTCACTATCTCATCCGAGTCATAAAGTACTACTCCAAAAGGCACATAATTAATTATTCTATTTATACTTTCCTCAGAATTAGTAAATCGCATTGTAGATTTTTTTTCTTTATCTACTAAAATGGTAAAATAAAAAATTATTAGAAAAGTCATAATTATAAATATAAAAATCAAAAATGAAATTTTTACTGTTATTTCTCTAATTATTGAAACATTATAAATTGAAACTCCAATTCCATATTTATAGCTATAAAAATCTAATGGATAATATGAAGATGAAACTTTCTTCAAACCATCATAAATTACTGAATTAGAAATAAATCCTTTTATTCCTTCTTCCAAATCATTTTTTATATAATCAATTTCTGACATTACAAATTTATTATGCAAAATATTTTCTTCTGAATATTCTATAGGTATCAATTCACTATCATTATTTACATACCAAGTCCAATATTCACCATTTACATAAAAATCTTTCATTGAATTAATAATTAATTTTTCTATATCAATTTCAACTTTATAATTGTTTATTACAACACCATAATCATCAAAATATGGAATTATAATATATTTAATTCCACTCTCCTCAATAATTTCCATTTTTTTACTTAATATTTGAACATCACTATCAAATTTAGCTTTAGTAAAATTATTTAAATCACTAAATTTATATTTTACTGATTTATTAGTATCATATACTGAAATGGTTTTAACAATATTTATATATTTTGATAAAAATCTTTTAATACTTTTATCATTTTCATCAGATTTATTTAATATTCCACTTGAAATACTATATATAATTTCATCTTCTATTGAATTAATTTTTGATTCTATTTCGTCTCCAATAGTCATAACTTGATGATTCATTGAATCATAAGCGATATCCGTAAAATAAACTTGTATATCAACAATAAAAACAGCTATTATCAATACAGAAATTATCACAAACGGCAAAAAAAAACTATTCAATTTACTCTTAAATTGCTTAGCTAATTTTAATTTAATTTCAATCACTCCCTTAATCCATAGAAATCATTTTTACCAAATAACTATCAATAACATCAATTTTTTCTACTATTACAGTATATTTTCTATCTAATTTATAAATAAACTGCTCTCCATTATTTTTTATAATTTCATCTAATAGTTCTCTAACTCGATTATCTTTATTTTTTTTCAAATTATAACTATCACTTAAATATATTTCTCCCATAAAAGATTCATAAAAAGAAACATTCTCAATATTAGGCAAACCAAAAATTTCATCATAAGAATTATCAGTCATAATAATATTTCCATCCGAAGATACTAAAAACATATCTTTTTTTAAATATTGTTTCTTTAAATTATCTATTAAAAAATCAAAACCTATTACACATAATATTTCACTACCATATGATGGTGCTATTAATGATACAGCCCATTTTTGTGTGACCGGATCACGATAAGGTCGCAATAACCAAACACTCTTTTTTTCTTTATTATGCTCTTCATCAGCTAAATAATAAAAATGAAATTCTGAAAATTCCTCTTTTGGATTAACACCTAAAATAAGTTCAGCTCCAGGATAAATTCTTAAAAGACCATCATTACTATTTAAATATACTTGATCAATAATTGCAAATTCATTATAAACATTAATAAATTCCTTATCAATAATTTCTGATTTAAAAAGTTTTTCTTCAAGTAATTCGTCTATTTCATGATATCCTGAAAGTATTCCAGAAGAGCAGTCTGTATAAATAGGATTATATAAAATCCCATTTTCACTATATTTATATTTCTTTTTAATATCATTCATATCTTTTTCTGATATTTCAGTTTCCATTATTTCAGAAAAAGAAACCGCAATCTTATTAATATTGTTTTCTAATATTAAAAAATCATTTTCTATTATTTTTGCAGTATCATTAACCTCTTTTATATCAGAGGAATAATTATTACCACAACCACTTAAAAACACAGTCAAAATTAAAATTACTATAAAAAACATTATTTTTTGATTCATCCATACACCTCTAATCTATTTTACAAATGCAAAAACATGATCAATATTTCTATAATAATCTCCATAATTTAATCCATATCCAACAATAAATTTGTCTTCAATTGTGAATCCAACATAATCTGCCTGATACTCTACTTTTCTTCTAGACGGTTTATCAAGAAGTACACATGATTTAATACTTTTAGGATTTTTTTCTTTTAAATGATCAACCACACTTTTCATTGTTATTGCTGAATCAGTAATATCATCCACCATCAATACATCAAATTCACTTAAATCCTCAATCTCTAAATCGTGCTTAAAAATTACTTTCCCAAGATTTTCCTCACTATGACCATAACTCGATGTAGTCATAAATTCTATTCTAACAGGCAAATTAATTTTTCTAACTAAATCAGCTGTAAAAATAAAACTTCCTTTTAATAAAGATATTACTAATAAATTTTTATCTTTATAAGCATCTGTTATTTCTTCGCCAAGTTCAATACATCTATTTTCAATTTCCTCTTTTTTAATTAGAACTTCTTTTTTCATTTCCTCAACATTCATTTTTTCCCTCCAATAATTTTCATAATTTAATTTTATATTATTTTGATTTTATTTACAACCAAAAAAGCGGTATATAACCACTTTTTAAAATATTTTTCTATTTATTTTTCATACTAATTAAATGAAGTAATTCAATAGCTTCTTTTAACAATCTAATTATTAAGTTTAACGAATACTGAATTGATACTACAGCAACTATAATCATAAAAATTCCAATTATTTTAAGATCTATCATAATTATTTCCTTTCATAAAAAATCAATTCTTTGCTACCTATTTTATCATAATCAATATATTCTTTTAAGCTTTCAGGCACTGTTATTTCATTTATATTTCCATCACTAATATACCTATTATTTGGATTTTTTTCAAAATAATCAATCCAATGATCAAGTTGAAATTCCATTGATCCCGCTTGAACTCTATTAATACTTTTATAATTAAATTTTTTGCTTATAGGTGAATTTGCTGGATTCCATCCTACATTTAAAACAGCAATATTATTATAACCAATGTCACTCCATTTACCATTATAAATAAATTCTTCTAATTTTTCATCTTTTGGTCTTTTCCCAAATGGTAAAGCTAAAGTTCTTACTTCATATCCATTTAAATGACTTTCAATTTTTTCTTTATTTATTGCTAAAGTATTCTGTATTGCATCCGCAGATAAAGTTGATAAATCTTCATGTCCATTTGAGTGATTTCCAATATCATATCCATTATCAATTAAATAATTCAATTTATAATCAACATATTCCGCTTGACCAAAAACAATATTACCATTAAGAAAAAAAGTCGCTTCTCTTCCAAAATCTACATTCTCTTTATAAACAGATTCAATTATACCCACCGCAGATTTCGGATCAATTTTTATTTCTCCGTTTTCTTCAAAAACTTTAAAATTAGTACTATGTCCATCATCGAAAGTAAGTATAACAGGAGTTTTACCTGCTTCAATATCCATATTGTTATTTACATAATCTTCTAAACTAACTAATACGTACCCTAAATCATTAAGTTCAATTAAATCCTCTTTGAATATTTCAGGAGTACTTACAAATTGTTTCTCACTTTCTCCAAAAGAATGATACATAATGACCATAACTTTTCCCATTTCATTTGGTCTAATTTCATCTAAATCAATTTCCTTAACTTCTTCAACTTCCTTAATTTCTATAGTTTTTTCTTCAGGAATTACATCCTTTTCTGATTTTTCTTCAATTTCCTTAATTTCCTCAATTTTCTCAATTTTTACAATAGTTTCTTTATTTTCTTCTACTTCTACACTACATCCCATAATTATCAATGGAATTATGCAAAGAAGCAGTAACATTTTTTTCATTTTATCACTCCCTTAATACATTCTACTATTTTAAAATAATATTTCAATACATTTTTGCTTTATTCATAGATTTATTTATGATACAATGATTTAGCGAAGTTTTTAATGGTGGTGAATAATGTTTAACAATAATTCGGAATTACAAGTAAAAAACAAAATTATAATATTACAGGTTCTTTCAACTTTTGGTGTTCCATTAACAAATAATGAAACAACAGAGTTTATTTTAGAGAACGAATTAATAAATTATTTTGAGTTACAGCAATATTTAAGTGATTTAACAGAAGCAAGAATGATTGAACTAAATTGTTCCGATAATGAAGAACGCTATTATTTAACTGATAACGGTAAAAAAACTCTTCATTATTTTAACAATAGATTAAATCAAGATTTAAGAAGATTTATCAATGACAAAGTTGAATCAAAAAAATTAAGAATAATTGCAAAAACAAATATTACCGCTGATTATTTCAGACTTGATAACGACGAATATTTAGTTGAATTAAAAGTTGAAGAAAATAATTCAACTTTAATAAATCTTCAGTTAAATATCATATCAAATAAACATGCAAAATTAATTTGTGAAAAATGGGAGAAAGAAGCTCAATTTCTTTATGGTGATATATTAAGTTTATTAACTAACGAAAAAAAATAGAGATTTTAAAAATCTCTATTTTTTATTGCTTTTCTAAAATCACCAATCATATATAATGAACCAAATATAATTGTAGCATCATAATCTTTTGAATATGACTTAATATTGTTAATAGCATCTTCCAAATCAATATATTCAACATTATTATTTTTCGATTTAACAAGATTCAAAAGCTCATTTTTTTCCATTGCTCTATAATTATTCACTTTGGTAACAATAACTTTATCAAATAACCCAATTATCTCATCAATTGATTTTTTAACATCTTTATCGCCCAGCATACTAAAAACAGCAAGTATTTTTTTATTTTTAAATAAATTATCAATACTTTTTCTAAGAGCTTTCACACCATCTAGATTATGTGCTCCATCTATAATTATTAATGGTTCCTTATTAATAATTTCAAATCTTCCAGCCCAATTTGCCTTTTCTATGCCTTTTTTTATTTCTTCATTAGAAATATTAATCAAATTTTCATCTCTTAATTTATTCATTGTTTCAATTGCAAGTATCGCATTTTCAACTTGATATTCAGCAATCATTGAAATCGAATAATTATCATTTTTATAATTAAATTCAATACCATCTATACTAATATTTTTAATTTCATATGCTTTAGCATTTACAACTTCTAAAATTGAATTAGTTGATTTAGCTTTTTTCTTAATTACATCTAAAATTTCTTTTTTAGTATTAGTTGTAATAACTGGTCTATTATCTTTTATAATACCTGATTTCTCAAATGCAATAGCTTCAATTGTATCACCTAAATATTGAGTGTGATCCATTGAAATTGGAGTTATTATGGAAATTAAAGGATTTTTAATAACATTTGTTGAATCAAGCCTTCCACCCATTCCAACCTCTAAAATTGCATATTTTAGTTTTTTCCTTTTAAAGAATTCAAGTACTACTGCAGTTAGAACCTCAAATCTTGTCGGATGAGTCATTTTTTTTTCAAGCATAATATCTACTTTACTTTTTACAAAAGTTGTAACTTCAGCTAAATCAGAATCAGATATAAAATTTCCGTTATATCTGATTTTTTCATTATAATAAGATAAATGTGGTGTAGTAAACAAACCTACCCCTATATTTGAATTTACAAAAGTTTCATAAATAAAATTTGAAGTTGATCCTTTTCCATTTGTTCCTGCAATATGAATAATTTCCAGTTCTTTCTGAGGATTACCCATTAGATTTAATAAATTTTCAATATTTTCAAGTCCAAGTTTAATACCAAATTTTGTTAAAGATTCAATATAATTTACAGATTCATCAAAATTCATAATATCTCCTATAGTTTGTTTTTTATAGATTCAATTCTTTCATTTACAGATACAAGCATATCTTCAAACTTTTTAACTTTATCTTTTTCTTTGTTTATCAACGCTTCCGGTGCTTTATTAACAAAACCTGCATTTGATAATTTTCCAGTTGCTCTTTTTATTTCAGATTCAAAGCTTTTCTTTTCATCTTCTAATCTTTTTAACTCAACTTCAAAATTAATCAAATCAGAAAGAGGCATAAATAATTCAGCTCCTTCTATTACAACACTTATAGCATCATCTGAAATATTTTCTTTTTCTTCAAGTACAACTTCAGAACATGAAGCAAGATCAATTAAATATTGTTTATTCGTAATAATATTTTCTTTAACTTTTCCTTCAGCAACAACTAAAAGTTTAGCTTTTCTTTTTGGAGAAACATCCATTGTTGCTCTTACATTTCTAATATTCTTAATTGCATCCATTATTCCATTCATTTGCTCTACACTATTTTCATCAATTTTAGTTTCATCAAATTCAGGCCAATCAGAAATTATTAAAGCTTTATTTGTAGTATTCATATATTCCCATATTTCTTCAGTAATAAATGGCATAAATGGGTGCATAAATTTCAATATATCTTTTAAAACTGTTACTAATACTTTTTGAACAGTTAATTTTGCTTCCTTATCTTCACCATATAATCTTTTCTTTGCAAGTTCAATATACCAATCACAATACTCATCCCATACAAATTCATATATTTTATTTGCTGCAAGTCCTAATTCAAATTTTTCAAGATTAGACGTAACATCATTTGTAACCTCATTTAATCTTGATAAAATCCATTTATCTGATAAATTAAGTTCTTCATTTCCAGATAACTCAAAACTTGTAGTTGAATCTTCTAGACCCATCAATACAAATCTTGAAGCATTCCATATTTTATTTGCAAAATTCCTTGAAGCCTCAACTTTCTCGATCATAAATTTCATATCATTTCCTGGTGAATTACCAGTCATTAACATAAATCTTAAAGCATCTGCTCCATATTCATTAATTATTTCTAAAGGATCTACTCCATTACCAAGAGATTTTGACATTTTTCGTCCTTGAGAATCTCTTACAAGACCATGAATAAGTGTATATTCAAATGGTGCTTCACCCATTTGCTCAATACCTGAAAACATCATTCTTATAACCCAGAAGAAAATAATATCATATCCTGTAACAAGGACGTTTGTAGGATAAAAATAATCAAGTTCCTCAGTTTTTTCAGGCCAACCCATTGTTGAAAAAGGCCATAATGCAGATGAGAACCATGTATCAAGAACATCTGGATCCTGTTTTATATTTTCGCTTCCACATTTAGAACAATTTTGTGGTGCTTCACTTGATACCATTGTTTCTCCACACTCTTCACAATAATAAGCAGGAATTCTATGACCCCACCAAAGTTGTCTTGAAATACACCAATCTCTAATTCCTTCCAGCCAATGATTATATGTTTTAACAAATCTTTCAGGAACAAGTTGCATATCTTTATTTTTTACTGCATCAAGTGCTGGTATTGCTAAATCATCCATTTTTACAAACCATTGCTTTGAAACTCTTGGCTCAATAACAGTACCACATCTATAGCAAACACCAACATTATGCGGATGATCTTTAACTTTTATTAAAACACCCATCTCATCTAATTCTTTTGCAATTTCTTTTCTACATTCATCTCTATCCATTCCTTTGAAATGCATAGCATTTTCATTCATAAATCCTTTTTCATCAATTACAGAAATTTCTTCCAAATTATGTCTTTTACCTATTAAAAAGTCATTAGGATCATGAGAAGGTGTTACTTTTAATGCTCCAGTACCAGTCTCTAAATCGACATACTTATCTCCAATAATAGGTATTTCTCTATTAACTATAGGTAAAATTGCTGTTTTACCTATTAAGTCATGATATCTTTTATCATCAGGATTTACTGCAATTGCAGTATCGCCTAACATCGTTTCTGGTCTTGTAGTAGCAATTTCTAAATAATCATCTGTTCCTTTAATTTGATATTTAATATGGAAAAAATGACCATCTTTCTCTGCATGCTCAACTTCTGCATCAGATAATGTAGTTTCACAATCAGGACACCAATTTATAATTCGATTACCTTTATATATTAACCCTTTATTATAAAGATTCACAAACACTTCAGTTACTGCATCATTACAACCTTCATCCATTGTAAAACGTTCTTTTGACCAATCACATGAATTTCCAAGTTTTTTCATCTGATTTACAATTTTTCTGCCATATATATCACGCCACTGCCACGCTTTATCTAAAAATTCATCTCTAGTTAAATCATCTTTTGTTTTTCCTTCATCAATTTTTATTTGATTTAATACTTTTACTTCAGTTGCAATAGAAGCATGATCTGTTCCTGGAAGCCATAAAGTTTCAAATCCTTGCATTCTTTTGAACCTGATTATTACATCTTGTATTGTATGATCAAGCGCATGTCCCATATGAAGTTGTCCTGTAATATTTGGTGGTGGTAAAACTATTGAAAAAGGCTCCTTGTCTTTATTGACTTTTGCCTCAAAATATTTCTTATCCATCCAAAATTCATAAATTTTATCTTCGAACTCTTTTGGGTTATAATTTTTACCCATCATTAATTCAGACATTTTATCACTCCTTATCAAAAAATAAAAAAATCCTCCATCCAAAGGGACGAAAGACTATTACGCGGTACCACCCTAATACCATATAAAATGGCACTTAAAATTTGTAACGTAATTACACGGTCATACTTACTAAACTCAGTATAACATCTTAAAAGCTACAACAAATAATAAAGCTCCTAAAAATTCTCACAGCCAAGGAATTTTCTCTCTTTTGGTTTTAGTATCTGCACTCTTTTTCATTGATTATTAACAATTATATGTCACTAATTTTATCATATATCAATTATATGTCAAGTGAGATTCTACACAATATGAAGTGTTTTAATATTAGTTAAATAATGAGATAAATCTGATACCATATCAGTATAACTTAAATTAAATACTTTCCATCCCTTTACATAATTAACATATATGGTTCTTTTAATCGTTACAGATGGTAAAAATGGATTTCCTTCTACATCTCTACTATCATCATAAATACAAAGTCTTACAATTTTCCCAGAACCAGATTCAAGATTTTCTATATCCATTCCACCTTTTACTTTATCATCTTTAACTATAGCAAACCATTTATAATCATCAATTGTTCCTTCAAAAAAATTATTATGTCTAGAATGCCTATAAATTTTTATATTATGGTTAATTTTTTTCATAATAACACCTCAATCCATTATGTGATATTATTACCTTTTTTAAAAGTGTTTAAACTTTTTTATTAAATTTATATATAAAAAATGTTTTTTGATATTTTTTTAAAATGGTTATTAAAATAAATTGTTAAATAACCAATGAAAATCCCTGAAACAGTTCCTATAATAATTAAAACTGGCAAATAATTAATTAATAGTATATTTCTTATTATAAATATAGCAACAATTACTTGGCCTACATTATGAAATACAGCACCAGTTACGCTTATCCCTATTGGTGAAATTTTATCTTTAAAAACCTCTTTTACAATAATCATAAAAATAAAACTTAATACTCCTCCTGAAATACTATAAATAAATCCGCTTAAGCCACCACCAAAAATTGATCCTAATATTATTCTTGTGATCATAATTAAAAACGTATCTTTATATGAAATAGACATAATACATATCATTGTAATAATATTTGCTAAACCTATTTTAGCTCCTGGAGCAATAAAAGGCATAGGTAAATAATTTTCAAAAATATTTAATACTATCGCAACCGCAGTCAATATTGAAAGATAAGTAATCCTTTTACTTTTCATAATTATATCCTAAATCAATTATATCTTTAACTACTTCTGAAGCAATCAATAATCCAGCTACTGAAGGAACAAATGAAATAGTTCCTTTTACACTCATATCATGCATAAAATTATCTGGTTTTTCAGTTGAAAATAAAACTTTTAATTTCTTTATACCTAATTCTTTTATATTTTTTCTCATTTTTCTTGCAAGAGGACAAGTATGCGTCTTTTTAATATCAGTTAGCAAAAATTTCGAAGGATCAATTTTATTCGCAGTACCCATCGATGAGATAATTTGAATATTAAATTTATTTGCTTTATCAATTAATAGAAGTTTAGAACTTACCATATCAATTGCATCAACTATATAATCCCATTTTTCATTAAAAATCAAAGCATGTGTCTCATTATTATAAACTTGATTAATAACTGTTATTTCAACATCTGGATTTATTAATTTTAATCTTTTACCCATTTCTTCTGCTTTTAATTTGCCAATATTTTCAGTATTAGTATGAATTTGCCTATTTAAATTACTAATTTCTATTATATCAAAATCAATAATTGTTATTTTGCCAATCCCAGCTCTTACAAGAGCTTCAATTGTAAATGATCCTACACCACCAACACCAAAAACAGCAACATGAGAATTATTTAATTTTTTAAAATTTTTTTCACCTATTAAGGCAACTTCTCTTTTAAATATCTTATCCATATTACTCCTTATCTTTTAAAGCAATTTCCTTTGCGTATATATCACAAAGTGAATTTTCAAAATGCTCTGAATGAGCTTTAACCCATTTAAATTCTATATATTTATTATTACACAATTCATCAAACATAATCCAATATTCTTTATTTTTAACATCTTTTCCATTAGCAGTTTTCCAATCATTTAATTTCCATACCATTATCCACTCAGTAAGTCCTTTTTTTACATACTGGCTATCTGAGATTATTCTAATATATTTTTTATTTTTTAAATATTTTACCGCATCTATTGCAGCTAAAAGTTCAATTAAACTACTGCTTTTCATATCAGTTTTTTTCTGAAAAAGTTCATATTCGCCATCTGGAGATTTAATAATATAACTAAATCCGCCTTTTTTTTGTTTTTCTAAATATGAGCCATCCGTAAATACTTCATATATACCATCCATACCTGTATTTACTACAAAACTATTATATTTACCATCTAATTTATCTAAAACTGCAATTTTATTGTTATCATTAAAAGCAACTATATCTTTGTTATCTCTTAAAACAATTCTTAAT
>JAUCFZ010000233.1 GCA_030377915.1 Clostridiaceae bacterium HSG29 | reverse complement strand
ATATTGATTCTATTGAAGACTATGATAAATTTATAAGAATAAGTGATATGGATATTGAATCTGAAGGAGAAAATTCTGTTTCAGGTGAAATGGAAGTTAATTTTAGTAGTATTCCATTGATTAAGGAATATGCAGATAATAAATCATATTTTGAGGAATTTGGAGATATATTGGCAAAACAATCTGAAAGTCCTTATGTTCCATATCCTTCTTTAGCGGCAAAGATAGCAGAACGCTTAAAAGTATCGGATGATGATTTAAGTAAAATTGAATTATATTTAAAAGATAGAACTGTAAAATCTATTTCTGGTTTTGATACTGATAATGCATTCTTTGTTGGAAGTGATATCGATGTAGTCGGCGAAATAAATAGATCGGGAATTAGATTGTATGGAAAAGATTCATTTGAAATAAATTATAATTTTGGCGTTAAAAAAGCTGATTCAGTTGCAAATTTAGTGTTTAATAAAAATTTAATTATTGATAGCCAAAATAAGTATTTATCTGTATGGGTTAAACCAAATGAAATAACTGGACATAGTATTGGTGTGGTAATTGTCGATTCAATAGGAAATCATTATGATTTAACATTAACAAGTAATGTAGATTTTAATGATTGGGAGCCTTTAGAAGTTGAAATTCCAATTGAAGTAAATTATCCTTGCAAAATCCAAAGAATTTATGTTCAAAGTACAGATTATGATCAAAGACTTAACGGATCATTATTATTTGATCAATTACAAATAGCAGAAGAATTTGAAGAGGAAGACATTGATTAAGGAGGAAATGAATGAAGAAATTAAATAAAGTGTTAATATCTGTTATTATTTTATCTATCGCTTTTTTAACAATGTTTTCTTATGCAAAAGTTGATTTAGAACAAGCATATGATGATGGTGCTAGATGGGGTGCTGAAACAGGAAAAGTTTATGGTTATAAAGATTTTGTTAATGAAAAAGAAAGCAATTGGTATGATGCATATTTAAGTGTATTTCCTAATAATGATGATTTAATTGAGTTTTTTAATTTAGAAACTAAAGATGATGACGATGACGACTACAATAGAGAATTTATAAGAGGATATAGAAATCAGTTTTTAGATGGTTATAATGCAGGATTTTCTAATGTTATTGAAGATTCAGAAGATGATGATGAACTATCTCCTAGTGAAATAGCTGGTGAGTTACATGGTAAATATTTTGCTGAATTTGATGCTGCTCAAGTAGCTATTCAAGATTATCATGAAGGAAATTATAATGATTGGACTATTAGTTATCCAAGTACTGTAGAAACTAAAATTAAATATAATTTATACATGGATTCTGGAATTTATGTAACTGCATTTTTGGAATCTTATGAAGAAAATTATGAAATAGCATACAAGGAAAATTATAGAGAAACAAGTGTTGATATATCATCTGCACCTGAAGAAAATGGTAATTTACAAGGTACTACAATGGGATCATTAAAAGGTGAAGCTGATGGAATGCTTGATGTTATAAGAAATAGTCCTTCTAATTGGCAAATGGCTTATAATGAAATGATAAATGAAAGTAGCTTATTAATAAGATATAATTTATATAGGGAAAATGATGAATATGTAGAAAGTTTTATCGGAGCTTTTAAAACTGCATATGAAGTTGCATATCAAAGAATGTATCAAGAAACTAATGTTGAAATTGAAACTAGAAATATCAATTACAGAAAAGTAGATAGTAATGAAAAAATAGTTGGATATAGTGAATATGTTTTGAATTTTGATGGTGGTGTAAAATCTCTTGAAAGTGTAATACCATTTTATATTGAAATTGAATCAGGAACAATTTATTCATCAGAAACTTATTTTGCTATTACTGAAAATCAATTACCAATAAGTAATTTAAATGGTAGATTAAATGCTTCAGATGTATATGATAT
>JAUCFZ010000232.1 GCA_030377915.1 Clostridiaceae bacterium HSG29 | reverse complement strand
CGAATTGTTTGCCAAAAGCTTCCTTATATATAGTATCAAACTGCTTTTTAGCTTCAATGTTATATTTACTTTTGTCTTTTTTTAATTTTTCAATAATTTTCATTCCTTTATCCCTTTTGATTTTATCTTTTTCGCCTTTTAGTTTTTCAAATTCTTCTGTTATATTTTTATCTAATCCTTTTAATTTTTCAGAATATTCTTTATTATGAAATACAAATTTATCTTTAATTACATCATTTAAAAACATATTAGTTACTATTTGATTATGGAGTCTTGGCATGAGATTACTCCATTTTTTTATTATTGCTATATTTTCTTTTGTTGTTCTTAATTCTATCTTTCTTGTTATTATCATTTTATTTTCTCCTTTTTTATTGTTATGTCGTCGTCGTCTAAACACAAGCTTAACATTAATTGGTTACGCAAGAGTTTCAAGGTCTAAATACAAGTTTAACAGTAGCATACATTTTAACTCGGGATTTTTTTTAAATACTCGTCCAGTCTAAATACAAGTTTAGATATGATATACACTTTAACTTATTTTAGTTACTTTATTGGATAACTGTAAAACAAGTCTAAATACAAGTTTAGATATGATATACACTTTAACTTGAATTAAAAATTCCTCTCAGAGCCTCTGTGTGAAAGTCTAAATACAAGTTTAAACGTAACATACGCTTTAACTCATATATACACAAATTGTTTAAATGTATTGGAGGTTTAGTATGCACATACTCTTCGCAAACTTGCTTAGTGAGTGGAATCTAAGTCCCTCACTTTAAGGCTGTTAGACCAGCCCATTATTTCATTGTATTTTTTATTAAATCCTTATTATCCATAATCTAGTTTCATTGGTTTCACCTCACCTTCAAATATAGTATATCATATAAAATTTAATTTGTCAAACATTATTTTTATTTTTTCCATTAATTTTAAAATAACCATAAAGATTACTTTTATATATCTCTCCCATATTTATCATTTAATTCCCCCTTTATTTTGTTAAAAAGTATTGGTTTGTATTTTAATAATTCTACACTAACATTAAAGTGTCTGTCGATGTTAAGTATTTTATCATGAGTATGTCCTGCAATTGAATAAAATGGATATGGAATATTGTGAATAGGTTTATGAGTTAAGAGATAGTATTCATCCAATATAACTCCACTATCTAATGCGACATCAAACCCACATTCCATATACCATTTTGATGATTTCTTACAATGATTTCCTTTTATCAGTATTTTCCTTCCATTCAGTCTATCAACTATTTCACTTATTTGTTCTTTATTGCCAAATGCAAAATCTCCGAGATGATATATAGTATCTTTGTTTGAGACAGTTTTATTCCATCTCTCAATCATATGTTCATTCATTTCTTCAACTGATTGGAAATTTCTGTTGGTATATTGAATGATCTTTTGATGATGAAAATGTGAATCCGATATTAAATATATCATTTCCTCTCCTCCTTCACAATCTTAGCTTCACTTACTAATCTAATTAAAAGAGCTTTTAATCTGTCATCTATATCCATCTTACCAATTCTCTTCAAAAATCTCTCTAATACTTCCTCTACATCACTCATGTACATACAACCAACAGGTCTTGGACTATCTTTGAAATTATTAGATGCTCTTATCTTAATTTCACCTTCAACAACATGAACTTCTAGACTTCCATATGGACTTACTTTCTTTCCGAGTATTCTTATGTCATTTGATATTATTGAAAATGAATCTCTATTATTTCTCCCTTCAGAATAATCCCATATCATTGAGTCATTATCCCATTCAAACTTTGGAGGATAATCTAAGTCTCCCTTCTTATCGTAATCGTAATATGTATCATAAGCAAATACTCTACACCTTCTTATAACATGATTATTTTCATCTTTGAATATTAATTCTTTCTTTTCGATTTTATATATTTCTTCAAATT
>JAUCFZ010000027.1 GCA_030377915.1 Clostridiaceae bacterium HSG29 | reverse complement strand
CTCTATTTCCAATTTCAACAATCTCACCAACAAATTCATGCCCAATAGTCATTGGTACCGGAATAGTAGCTTGTGACCAACCATCCCAATTATATATATGTACATCTGTTCCACAAATAGCAGTTTTTTTCATTTTCACTAAAACATCTAGTTCACCTATCTCCGGCATCTCAACATCGTCAAGCCATAAGCCAGGTTTTGCAAATTTTTTTACTAAAGCTTTCATTTTTTACCTCCATTTTAATTATAATACTATTTCTCAGATCTATAGTTTCTTATCAAATCATCTAAATAATTACCCAATTCTAAAGTTTTCGATAAACCTTTTTCTACTTTATCTCTTAAAGACACTTCGAAGCATACAGGCAATTCATAAGGAGATTTTGCAATAATTCGAGCTAATCTATCATAATCAAGCTCATCCATTTGAAGAACATTATGTGCATCTAATTTTAAAACTTCCCTATAATCTTCTACATGATCTACATTATATAAGCCAGCATTGAGATGTATATTAATCAATCTATCATTATATCTTTCCACAAAAGAAAATGGATTATCGCTATTAACAATCATATTATGACCAAGATCATAACAAAAACCAAGATCAGCTTTATCATATTTAGCAAATAACTTATCAAACTGTTCAAATTGATAAACTTCAAAAGGATGTTCCATATTTTCTATTGCTACATTAATATTTTTAGTTTTTGAATAATCAATTATTTCATCAAGAGATTTATATACTTGGATCCAATAAGTATCTTCAAAAATACAATACTCTGATTGCGGAAAAATTATATTAAATAATTTTAAATGAAGTACTATTTCTCCTGCATTTAATATATTTGCTAAGTCTATTCTATTCTTTACGAGTTCAACTCCAGCTACCCTGTTAGCTTCATTAGGCGATATAAACATTTTTCTGTCATCAAAATGACTTTGTAATGTACCATCACTAGCATGAACTCCTTTTACATCTAATGATAAATCATTCAACCAATTCTTAATTTGATACATTTCTGATTCACTATACTGATAAATTCCATTCCATTCATGCATCCATTGAACATGCGAAAATCCTGCATCTGATATTTGTTTTAATATTCCTTTAACATGTTCAGTACAAAAAGCAGTTTTAATACAATCAGTGCTAATAGCAACCATAATAATTTGTCGAGTAAACAGCTCTCGACTTCACCCCCCATTATAATTATGCAAAAGTAGTCATATTCTTCCTTCACAAATCCCAATATCCAATTTATGGATATACATCTTAATTAATTTTTATATTAAAATTTACTAATAAAGCTCTTAATGAAAATTTCTTTAGCATTCTTTCAATATTTTCTAAATTAGTAACTTTGATTTCATTAAAGAGTTTTCTTAATATTTAAACTTTAACACAAACAACACAATATCGCAACTAAAAACATGTATTTTGAAATATAAAGAACATTTCTACACATTAACCACTTGACAACACACACAAACACATATAATATAGTGAATATTGAAAACCGTAGGAAAAGGTTATCATAATAATAAGAACTCAAATAGTAATAATTTATTAAGATGAAAACCTCCAACTTCTTTCGTTGAAGGTTCAAATATCAAGTTTTCAGTTTATTCAAAATATTTATCAATAAGGAAAAGGAGGTTTCTATTTATAATTTAATAAAATATATTTTTGAATTTAATTTTAAAGTACAAAAATGTTTAAAAGTGAATTGTAATTAAAAGGAGGCAATTATTATGGAAAAGCAACTAAAGCAAGGTAATAAGTGGGTTAAATTAATGGTTTTGATATTAGGTGGAGGAACTATTTATAAACTTGGATCTATGAAAGATGTTTTTTATATTCCAATGCAAGAGATCATGGGATTAACTCATACACAAATTGGTATTGCAATGTCTGTTTATAGTGTTGTTATGACTATGGGCTATTTTGTATCTATGTATGTCGCTGATAGATTTTCAAAGAAAAAATTAATACCTTTTTCATTAATATCAGTTGGTTTTGTAGGTTTTTATTTAGCAACATTTCCGGGTTATACAGGATTTTTAATATCATATGTTCTTTTAGCACTATTTTCAGAAATGACTTATTGGCCAGTACTTTTAAAAGCAGTAAGATTACTAGGTAATGAAAATGAACAAGGAAGAATGTTTGGATTTTTAGAAGCAGGAAGAGGACTTATAGATACTATTACTGCATTCATAGCCTTGTGGATATTTGTACAATTAGGTGAAGGAGAAGCAGGATTTAGAGGCGGACTTCTTTGGTTTTCTATAGTACCAATGATAATTGGTGTAATATCATACTTTATGCTTGACGACGATGAAATAAGAGATACTAATTCTAAAGGTAAAAAAGTTGGTAAAAATATAGCAACATTTGCAAATATAAAAGAAACACTTACTTATCCTGAAGTTTGGGTTGCATCTTTTACAGTATTCTTTGTTTATTCCGTTTATTGTGGCTTAACATATTTTATTCCATTTTTAAGTGAAATATATGGTTTACCAGTTGCTTTAGTTGGTGCATACGGTATTATAAATCAATATGGATTAAAAATGGTTGGCGGACCAGTTGGTGGATACTTAGCTGATAAAAAATTCAAATCTCCTTCAAAATATTTAAGATTTGCATTTGTATTATCTATAGTTACAATGTCAATTTTCATGTTTTTACCACATGAATCAATGAATGTTTATGTAGGCATGACTGCTACTTTAGGTTTTGGAGCTATTATATTCACTCAACGTGCTGTATTCTTTGCACCTATGGAAGAAATTGGTACACCTCATAGAATAGCAGGATCAGTTATGGGCCTTGGTAGTTTTATTGGTTATGCGCCGTCAATATTTTGTTATGTCTTATATGGAAGCATACTTGATAAAATGCCTGGTTTAGCAGGATACAAAGTAGTATGGTCTATAATGATAGGATTTGCAATATTAGGATTTTTCACATCAAATAAATTAGTAAAAATGATTTCAACTAGAAAAGAACAAAACCAGGAAATAGCATAATTAGAAATACGAATATCATAGTACATATGGTATTCGTATTTTTTGAAAAAAAACTCAACAAAACATTATGATAATATGTTAAGATTATGTGTGTATATAAAAATTATATTATAAGGAGAGTTCAATGAATGTTATTGAAAATTATGTAAAATTTTTAGCTGATTTGGTCTGGGGGGACTGGTTACTATTTACACTAATAGGCGTTGGTTTATATTTCACTATCATTACTCGCGGCATTCAAATCAGAAAATTTCGTTTTGCTATAAATGAATCATTAATAAAACCATTTAAAAAAGATAATAAAATAAATGGCGTTGGTACACTTACACCTTTTCAATCATTTACCACTGCATTAGCAAGCTGTGTAGGCAATGGAAATATTGTCGGCGTTGCTACTGCCCTTGTATATGGCGGACCTGGTGCATTATTCTGGATGTGGGTAGCAGCATTTGTTGGTATGGCTACTAAGTATGCAGAAATTCTATTAGGTATGGTTTATAGAGTAAAAGGCGACGATGGTATTTATGTAGGCGGGCCAATGTATTATATAGAAAAAGGTTTGAAAATCAAGTGGTTAGCAAAAGTTTTTTCCGTATTATTGATTATTCAAATATGTGGTGGAAATCTTATTCAATCAAATGCAGTTGCTGGAGTATTTGAGGATATTTTTCATCTTCCAAAAATATCTGCCGCATTTTTTTTATCTTTTGCTGTAGGTCTTGTAATTATTGGAGGAATAAAAAAATTAGGTGCCTTTGCAGAAAAACTAGTACCTTTTATGTCAATTTTATATATTATTGGCGGCCTAATTGTAATACTTATAAACATTTCAATTATTCCGCAAACAATTATACTAATTTTCAAAAGTGCATTTTCTGTAAAAGCTGGCGTTGCTGGTGCTATTGGTTATACTATTAAACAAGCTTTACGTTATGGTGTAACTAGAGGATTATATTCTAATGAAGCTGGTGAAGGTTCTGCACCTGTACTCCATTCATCTGCAATTACAGATCATCCTGTACGACAAGCTTTATTTGGAATAACAGAAGTTTTTATTGATACTGGAATTATATGTACAATTACTGGTTTTACTGTTTTAACTTCAGGTATTAGTCTTTTAGATTCACCACCTGGAACTTTAACAAGTTTAGCTTTTTCAACTGTGCATCCATTTATGCAGTATTTTGTAGGTATAGCTATGATTTTATTTGCATTTACTTCCATTCCAGCTCAATGGTACTTCGGACAAGTTGGTTTAACACATTTAGTTGGAGCTAATAAAACACAATGGTTTAAATATTTTTTTGTTTGCTTTACTTTTTTTGGTTCACTAATTAGTTTTAAGCTTGTGTGGTATCTTCAAGACTTTATCCTTGGTATTTTAATAATTCCAAATTTAATTGCAATATTATTGCTTAGTAAAGTTGTTACTGAATATACTAATGATTTTTTTAAACCAGAAATTGAAAGAAAATATAATTTTAAATAATAGAAAATGTATTATACGAGAGGAGGGATAGTAAATGCTAGCACAAGAACGATATGATATAATAATGAGCTTACTTAATAAGAAAGGTACAGTTAAAACATCTCAACTTATAAAAGAGTTCAAAGTTTCATTAGAAACAGTTAGAAGAGATTTAGAATTTTTAGAAAAATCGAAAAAATTAAAAAGAGTTTATGGCGGGGCTATTCAGATAAATCCAAGTAGAGAATATAAAGATTTTGCACTTAGAGAAAAGGAATTTAATCCAGAAAAAGTTAAAATTGCTAAAAAAGCATTAAGTTTTATATCTAATGGTCAAGCAATTGCACTTGATGCAGGCACAACAACCCTTATATTAGCTAAAATGTTAAAAGATCAATTTGAGGAACTTACTATAGTAACAAATTCTTTGATTATTGCAGAAAACCTAGTTTCTTCATCTGGCTTTGATGTTATTTTGACGGGAGGAATGGTTTCCTTAAAAGATTACGCTTTATCTGGTATAATTGCCGAACAAACAATTAAAAATTTTTTCTTTGATGTATGTTTTATTTCAGCTAGTGGTATTTCTCTAAAAGAAGGAATAACAGACTATAATTTAAATACTGTTCAAATACAAAAAAAATTAATTGAATCTTCTCAAAAGACAATAGTTTTAGCAGATAATAGAAAATTTTCAAGCATTTCAATAGTTAAAATATGTGATTTTTCTGATATCAATACTATTATTTCTGATGATGAGTTATCGAAAGATCTAATTAAGCAATATAAAGAACATGGTATTGAAATTTTATAAAATAGTCTTAATAAAAAGCCTATAAAATATAGTAATACTTTAAAAAAGAGTATTTTATATTTTATAGGCTTTTAACAATCATTCTTCTTTTATGTTACTTTTTTTCAAAATCAATTTTCCAACTAGTTAAATATTTACTACCTTTATCATTAATAATTAAATTGAAAACTCCAACATCTTTAACTTTTACTTTTTTATTTTTTAAAATTGTTTTCGCTCGAGATAAAGTAATAGTTTTCTTAAATTTTTTAAAAATAATATCATTTTTCCATAAAGCAAATTTACATTCACTATTAGTACAAAAATAATTAGATTTAATATCGACTACTTCATTTCCACAAATTGGACAAATACCTATTACTTCATTATTAAATGTAGTATTTACTTGTTTATTTAATAAAGATTTTAATTCATTATTAACTTCCGTATTATTTATTACTTCTTTAACATATTCATGCACATTTTCAATATATTTATCACGTGTAAATTCACCTTTTCTTATTAATTTTAATTGCCCTTCCATTTGTTTGGTAAGTTCAACTGATTTTATTTTTTCATCAACTATATCATTAATTAAAATTATACCTTTTTCTAACGCAATAAATTCTTTTTTCTTATTAACGATATATTTTTTCTGTTTTAATTTTTCAATAATATCAGCTTGTGTTGCTGGAGTTCCTAAATTATATTTTTTCATTGTTTTCAATATACTTTGTCCTGTATATCTAGCTTTTGGCTTAGTTTTTTTACTTTGTAAAATTATATCAGTTTTTTCAATTTCTTTATTTTCTACCCAATCAACTGGCAAATAATTTTCATTAGTTTTAGAACTCACTTTTTTCCAACCTAAATTAACATTTTGTGAAGCTTTAGTATAAAAGTCATATCCTTCAAATTTAATATAAACTTTAGTTAAATTATAAATGTAATCCCCTAAATACTGCTCTAAAAATCTATTTGCAACTAAAGTATATATATTTTTTTCTTTAATACTTAATGTCCTAATATTTCTTGAAGATGCTGTAGGTGTAATTGCTCTATGTCCATCTACTTTTTTATCATTAAAATTTCTGTTATTAAATTCTAAATTATTTTCTTCAATTTCGTTAACTATTTTATTTGGTATTGTTTTAGATATACCACTAAATATTAATGCTATTTCACTTTTCATAGCATTTTTTAAATATCTACTATCACTTCTTGGATAAGATAATAATTTTTTCTTTTCATATAATTCCTGAGCAATATTTAAAGTTTCTTTTGGACTATATCCAAATTTTTTATTTGCATCTTGCTGTAATGCAGATAAATCATATAGTTTAGGCGCTATTTTTTTCTCTTTCTTTTTATCAATTTTATTAATTATCCCTTTTTCGACTGATTTTTTTAAATTTTCATATATGTTTTTACCTTTTTCCAAATCATAAATTGCTGTATTTGAAACTTTATTTTCAAAATACATTTCAGTTTTTTGATTTTCAAAAAATCCTTCAATTACATAATAATCTTTTGAAATAAAATTTTTAATTTCCATTTCTCTATCTACTATAAGTTTCAATGTTGGAGTTTGAACACGACCAACACTATAAACATCTGGATATAAAACACTATAAAGACGAGAAAAATTAATCCCCATAGACCAATCAATAATTGATCTTGTTATTGCTTCTTCATATATTTGATTATATGTTTCTAGACCCATTCTATTTTTAAATGATTTTATTAATTCGCTTTTTTCTTTTGTATCAAACCACATCCTACTAACTTTTTTATCTTTTGGAGGTAATGAATAATAATAAATTAATCTAAAAATTAACTCACCTTCTCTATCAGCATCACAAGCATTAACAATTTCAGAAATATCATTCCTATGTATTAAAGATTTTAATATATTAAATTGTTCTTTCTTTCCACTTGAAACTTTATGTTTATATTTATTAGGAATTATTGGTAAATCTTCTATAATCCATTTTTTATATTTTTTATTATATTCTTCTGGCATTACAAGTTCTAAAATATGACCAAATCCCCAAGTGAAAATATATTTATCACTTTCAATATATCCATTTCTCATTTTTGTGTTATTACCAAAATACTTAGCTAATTCTTTTCCAACATCAGGTTTTTCTGCAATAAATAAAATTTTTTCCATAGTCTACCTCCAATTACATTATACAACAAACTAACGTTCTATGCAACATAAGAAAAAAGGAAGTCAATCAAATGATTAACTTCCAATCTCAAAATTTATTTATTACTTAGTAGTAAATATTGTATCTTCAGCAGCTGCTTCGATAGCTTCAAAACCAAATGATTTAGTAGTCATATCTTTAAATGATGGTTTCTCAGGAATTCTAGGTTGAATATCAAATAGTTTATTTAATATTTTAATCGCTTCCACTCTAGAAATCAATCTATCTGGTAAGAACAATGTTCCTGAGTAAGCGCCCATCATTTCTTGAGCCACTACAATTTCAATATCACTTTGAGCTACATGACCTTTAATATCAGTCAATGTACTTGCTATTGGTTTGAAAGTTTCTCCAACAAATTCATAGTATCTTGCAATACTTGAAGCTAATTCTGCTCTTGTAATTAATCCTTCAGGATCAAATATATCATCTTTTCCTACTAATATTCCAGTTGCTTTCAATATATTAATGTAACTTGCATGCCACATTGTTGAATAAACATCCATATATCTTGGAATAGTAGTTGCTTGATAATTCAAGCTTAATAATCTAGCGTACATAGTAGCAAGTTCTGCTCTAGTTACTGGATCAAATGCTCTTGCATTACCATTTTCATCACCAATGATATACCTATTAGAAGCTCCCAATGGAGTCTCTTCTTCAATAATTACAGCATTTACATCAACTGTTACTGTTCCAGTATCATATTTACCTTTATACTCAATAGTATATTTAAATTTTGCTGTTCCTGCAAAATCAGTATCAGGTGTAAATTTAACTGTATTGCCACTTAATTTAACTGTTCCATTGACTGCACCTTGAACTGATTCAAAATTATTAGCATGACTATCATTACTCATTAATTTTGAAGTACTTACACTTACAGGTGTATTCATATCTGTAGTTAATTTATCATCAACTGCTTTTGGTGAATATGATCTAGTTCTTGGTTGAACAGGTGGATCTGGTTCATCTTCAGTATATTTAGCTAATAAATCAGTATCATCATCGAATACTGCTGGGAATATGAATTCAGTTTCAATTTCAGTTCCCACAAAATTTGGAGTAACGTAATCTAAATCATCCACAACTACCCATTTATCAAATGTATGTCCTTCCCATGTAGGTGGATCTGGTGCTTCGTAACTAACTCCTTCATCAACTTCCCACGGACCAACTGCACTACCTTCACCTGTATCAAATGTTACTATATAAGTTTTAATCCATCTAGCTTTTAATTTTGTAAAATCTGTAATACGAGTGTTCTCAAAATCAAAAGGTTCACCTATTACAGGTTTTGGATAACTGCTTCCTTCTTCTTCAACAGCTAGATTTGTTTGTACCCATGCATCCAATCTATAACCATCTAATGTAGGTTCAGGATCTAATGGAGCTACAAAATCATTATATTCTACCCATATATTTTTTCCACCCTCACCATTATTCTTTACAAATCTTACTCTTACATCGTCTTCATCACACCAAACTGCATATAGTTGAGTATTCTTTTTGATTTTAGTATTTTCAAAATCAAACATGTCTGGCCAAGGCACTTCTATTGTAGAGCTTGCACTAATATCATTTTCTGTCCAATACTCAAATTCATATCCAACTTTAATTGGATCCATTGGTTCTTGTGCATATCCGCCCCATCCAATATATTGAGTATCTGGTGCTGGTTCTTCACCACCCATAATATCAAATGATACTTCATATTCATTATAGTTTTTAACTTTTAAATTTCTAAACCATACAGGTGTTTCAAATTCTACTGGTTCATCATTACATTCTATTCTGAATTCAACATTAGTATCATCATGTGCCCATATCCAGTGAGCATTTCCACTTGGCATACTTGGCCAATAAGGCTCTTCTACACCATCTGATGTAATATCAAATGCTCTATACCATATTTCACCTTCAGGTGGGTGGTAAGTTTTTCTATTTCTCCACTGATTACTTACAGGTTCAGTTGTTGTATAATACCAATCTCCATTTGTTTCAACTCTTGGTTCACCTTCTCCAGTATCTAGAGATGCGATGAAACCAGGCATCATATTACAACTATTTTCTCTTTGCCATCCTTTTACAGCAATTAAATTTTTATCTTCTAATTCAACAATATGAGCATCAACTGTTGCCCAATTATTATCATTAGGTAATTCATCACTATTAAAGTATACATCGTGATGTCCATCAACTGTAATCCAGAAATTAGGTGCATCTCTCCAACGAGCTTTTAAAGTGATTGGAGCTATTATTGCAGTATGCTCAAAATCAAAGCCGCTTCCTTCTGCAATTACTCCATCTTCACTAAAAGTTTTGCCTCTTTCTTCAACTACAGTCCAAAATTTAAATATTTTTCCATATTTAGTTGGATTAGGTGGTCTAATAGCATGTTCTCCTTCTACCACAATTTGATCTCCTAAACCATCACCGCTACCTCCGTTAGGAGCAAACGATACTGTATATCTTTCTTGCCATATTGCTATTAATGATACATCGTGTGTTATTGGCGTTGTAAAATCAAACATTGTAGGTATTACAATTTCTGCTGCAGGATCAATTCCATTTTCATGCCAATATTTGAATATATGCAAACCATTTGTTGGTTCCCCAATAGGTCCAACTGTATCACCATCAAGAACAGGTACTTCTACAATCGGCTGACCATTAGCCTTATTAAAATATACAGTAAATACTTCAACTACTTCAACATCCTGTGTAGTATCTACTGGTAACCAAACATAATTTGATTGATTCTGACATTCTGCTTCAAAATCATTCACTACTTGATCATGCGGATGGCTATTTTGACCACAAATGCGAACTTTTACCTCCGCCCTAAAAGTATGTGTTCCCATGCTATTTAGTGTTGCATAAGCTATATATTCGCCTACATCCTCAATTGATACAACTAATTGAGTTGCATTATCATAAATACGCACTTCATAGTCTGAGTCAACAACATACTTCGGTTCCATATTGTCGCCTTTTGTATCTTTTGGAGTTACTGTTACTTTGACAATTTCTCCAATTCCAGCTTTATCTTTATCTACATAAAGCGTTGAGTGACTAGGACTAAATTCTTCAACATATACTGTTGCAGTATTATCTACTTCAATTTCACCTTGCCCGTCATCATCAACAGCTACTTTTGCTCTAATTACATATTTCCCTACATTTCCAAACTTAACTTCCATACTAAATGTTCCATCTCCGTTGTCGTATGCAGCACCAAGATATTTAGTATGATTATCTGCTTCTTTATATAAATAAACAGTACTATCATCTGTAAATATATCTCCTACCTCATCATATAAAGTTACTGTTATATCACTTGCAGAACATTTTAACACTTCACTAGGAACTGCTTCTACTGTCGATTTTGTTGGGTCAAATTTTGCTACAACCACAACATCTTCTGTATCTTCAACATCATACCATACGCCTGAATAAATTTTCGATTCTATTTTTGCACTTATAGTATGCGTTCCAGCAGTAGCTATTTTAATAATAAAATTATACGATTTATTACCAAAATGATATGAATTAACTGCGCTTTTAAAAATTCCATCTACATAAACATTTACAATATAGCCAGGACCTAAAGGTTCTGATCCACCTATAATTTTTTTCCTTTTTGGTATAACTTTTACATGAATATCATCTTGCTGAATTACAGTTGATGGATGAATAGAAACGCTTGATTTCCCTTCAACATCCCAAAATGATTCCGCCTGAATTTCACCTTCAGGTGCTCCTAGAAGCATTACTGCAGGTGGTTCCTCTGCTGGTGCAGGTGGTTCCTCTGCTGGTGCAGGTGGTTCCTCTGCTGGTGCAGGTGGTTCCTCTGCTGGTGCAGGTATTATCTGTATACCAAAACCTCCATCTGAAGAAGTTTCAGCAAATATTGCAGTACTATATGAAAATATCATCATGAATACTAACATAATTGCTAACGTTTTTCTCATAATTTTTCATCTCCTTAAGATAAATTATTATATTAAATTATTTACTATTTTTCTATGTGATAAACAACAAATAATAATTCACTACTAAATTCATTTTTACTTCTAAAACAACTTTTACTACTATTTCGAATATTCATCACCTCCAATAAATTCCTTCTTATTTGACTACATATTTTTAACAAATTCAATTATGATCAATTTTCCACTTGTCATAATTTCCTTTGTGAGTTTTTAATCTAATAATAATACTTTCTTAAACTTATACACAATTCATAATGTTATTATACATATTACTAATTTTTTTACATGTGCCAAAAGTTATATTTTTCAAAAAAAAAAAATAAAACCTGTCAAATACAGGTTTTATCTTACATTTTAA
Source organism: Clostridiaceae bacterium HSG29 (assembly GCA_030377915.1). Taxonomy (GTDB): domain Bacteria; phylum Bacillota; class Clostridia; order Peptostreptococcales; family Acidaminobacteraceae; genus HSG29. The sequence continues at coordinate 8,842 of JAUCFZ010000027.1, read as the reverse complement.
ATACAAATATATTTATACTAGAAGGAGGCGAAAACGCCTCCTTTCAACATTATTACTTAGTAGTAAATATTGTATCTTCAGCAGCAGCTTCGATAGCTTCAAAACCAAATGATTTAGTAGTCATATCATTAAATGTTGGTTTTTCAGGAATTCTAGGTTGAATATCAAATAATTTATTTAATATTTTAATTGTTTCAACTCTAGTAATTAATCTATCTGGTAAGAATGAAGTTCCTGTATATGGTCCCATCATTTCTTGAGCTACTACAATTTCAATATCACTTTGAGCTACATGACCTTCAATATCTGTTAAGTTACTTGGTATTGGTTCAAAAGTTTCTCCAACAAATTCATAGTATCTTGCAATACTTGAAGCCAATTCAGCTCTTGTAATTAATCCTTCAGGATCAAATATATCATCTTTTCCTACTAATATTCCAGTTTCTTTCAATATATTAATGTAACTCGCATGCCACATTGTTGAATAAACATCCATATATCTTGGAATAGTAGTTGCTTGATAATTCAAGCTTAGTAATCTAGCATACATAGTAGCAAGTTCTGCTCTAGTTACTGGATTAAATGATCTTACATCTCCGGCTGGGTAACCAATTATATACCTATTAGAAGCTCCCAATGGAGTTTCTTCTTCAATAATTACTGCATTTACTTCAACTGTTACTGTTCCAGTATCATATTTACCTTTATACTCAATAGTATATTTAAATTTCGCTGTTCCAGCAAAATCAGTATCAGGTGTAAATTTAACTGTATTACCGCTTAATTTAACTGTACCATTAACTGCACCTTGTACTGATTCAAAATTATTAGCATGACTATCATTACTCATTAATTTTGAAGTACTTACACTTACAGGTGTATTCATATCTGTAGTTAAACTATCATTAACTGCATTTGGTGAATATGATTTAGTTTTTACAGTATCCTTATTATAGATTGCTAATAAACAAGTATCGTGATCGATTTCAGTGTTAAAATCAAACGGATCTTGAAGAACAGTCTCTACTTCATATTCATCATATTCCCCATTATCACATTCAACTTCTTTCCAATGAGAGAAAGTCCAATCATCTTTTTCAGGATCTTCCGGTTCATCAACTGTACTACCTGAGTCTACTACCTGATCTTCAGGTTCATCTTTTCCACCAACAGCATCAAATGTTACTGTATATTGTTTAATTTTTTCAATTGCTACAATACCTATTTCCTCTTCACAATGCGTAAATTCATAATTTTGTTCAGAATAAGTAGGATAAGAAACACATTGACTTGGGCTATCTGTTTGTTTCAATAAATCAACTGAATTATTAGTTATGTTTTTCTGTCTCATCCAAACTTGATTACCATCATTATATGTTTGAGTTTGACTTAATACAACAGGTATATCAGCAAATTCTGTTTCAAATTCATGTCTACCAAATTCATTATTTGCTGGATCAGATTTTTTAATAACTTCAATTCTAGTTTCATCATCTAATTCATGAACACCTTCTTCTATTACAAGATATGAAATTAATTCATGATTATGATGATTAGTATAAGAATGTGAATCCCATTCTTCTAACAATACTTCAAAAGAATTACTTGTTACATTTCTAACCCTTACATGTGTATAATTGGGTCCAGTAGTTGAAGATAATTCTGCTATTACAACAGGACTTTCAATCCCACCACCGTAATTAATTGTATGCCACTCTGATATAGATAACGCTCCCATTTGATCATTATTATCAACCACTGCATTATCAGCATAACCAATTATATTTCCATTCTTATCTCTAAGAATAGTCCCTTCTAATGCAAGATAATTAATTTTATCAAATGATTGTACGCCAGATATTGTCTCTGCATAAGTAGTAAATGATTGAGCTTCGAGTTCAAATGATTCATTAAATATATCACTTTCAGTATATGGATCTACAACAATATCATTTCTTAAATTACTTACAGTTGATGGATCAAATTCTGTCATCTGCGCAAGTAATGTTAATTCATTAAATGAATTATGCAAGTGATAATAAATTTCATAACCATTTGTACTTCCGATTTGTTCAGGAAACACTCTGTGATTATATTCAATAATTTGCGGATGAACTGTAACATCTACATTGGCAGTACTTCCACCATTTAATTCATAAACAAATGAATCTGTTCCACTCCAATTTGGATCTGGAGTATATTCAATATAATTATATTGTAACTCTAAAGTTCCTAAACTTCCTACTTCTTGTAACATAATAATATTTGCAATACCATGACTTGGACCAGATACAATCTCAGTTACTTGCATACTTAAAATAGGTTCGTTGTATGTTTCGATACTTTGTAAATCTGGTAGTTCATCATTTGCTAATACATCAATAACAACTGTTTTATCTTCCAAAGTCTCTGCTTCATCACCATTTGCTCTAGGTTGATCTTCTACATTATTAACTTTTATCCTCACAGTTGCTGTACTTCCACCATTTAATGTATATGTGAAGCTATCACGTGGCTCACTTGATGGTTTATTATAATAATCTGATTTTGGTGTATATACTAAAACATCATTATCATCTAAATCTCTTTCAACAGTTCCATGTGAAGGATTACTAAATGTATCAACAAACATTGGTCCACCGTCAATATCAGTATCATTATTTAATACATGAATATATATTGGTGTTTCTTCATCCGTTTGTCTATTATCCTTAACTGCAATTGGCGGATCATCTACAGGTTCAACATTAACTATAACTATAGCTGTGTCTCCTCCAGTAATCTCATACTCAAAACTATCTACCCCGTTGAAATCTGCATTAGGAGTATATACTATATAGTCATGATCAAAAGCAGGTACTAAAATTACACTAGCACTTACACTTCCATTTTTTATGATTTCAGCATTACCATTTTCAGGATCATCTGCTATACTTAGAATTTCCATACTTAGAATTGGTTCATCAGCTTTTAAGATTGTTGATAAATCATCTGATAATTCATCATTTGCTAATACATCAATATCTACAGGATTATCTTCCAAAGTATTTGCTTCATCATCATTTGCTATAGGTTGGTCAGCTACGTTCTTAACTTTTACTCTTACTGTTGCTGTACTTCCACCGTTTAATGTATATGTGAATTCATCACGAGGCTCACTTGATGGCTTATTATAGTAATTTTTATCCGGTGTATATACTAAAATATCATCATCAACTAAATCTCTTTCAACCTCACCATGTGGTGGTTTAGTAAATGATTCAACATGCATTTCTAAAATCGGAGTTTCATGCCCTTTTGCAGCCATTTCTGGCGGAAGCAAATCTGGCAAGATATCATTTAAAAGTACTTCTATTGATACTGGTGTTTCTTCATTTGTAGTAGCTTTATCATCAACAGCTATAGGTTGATCAGCGATATTTAACACTTTAACTTCTACTGTTGCTTCAGAACCACCATTTAATGTATATGTGAAACTATCTTTTGGTGTTTCTCCATGATATCTATTATAATAGTCATCATCTGGTGTATATACTAAAATATTAAAATCTTCTAAATTACTATCATTCGATTTTCTTGCTACCGAACCATGTCCTGGTTGCTCAAATGATTGAACTTGCATTAGTCCAGCATCAATATCAGTATCGTTATTTAATACTTCAATTTCTACAGGAGTTTCCTCTTGTGTTCTTGCTTTATCGTCGACTGCCACTGGTGGATCATCTACTGGATTAACAATTACTGTAACTTTAGCTTCATAAGTCTTTCCAATTGAATTAAACATAGTATAATAAAATTCATCTGTTCCATTCCAATCAGGATCTGGAGTATATATTATATAGTCGTGACCAAAGTCAAGAATTGATAGCTCTGCACTTGAAGCTACTTCACCATATTTTACAATTTTAGTAGTTCCATGACCTGGAGTAGTTACAGAAACAATTTCCATTTTTGTTTTTGGTTGATCTTTCATAAGAGCACTCATAGTGTCATCAGGTCCATCATTTGCTAAAACATCTATGTCAACTGGTACATCTTCATCAGTTTCATCTTCATCATCTCTTGCAACTGGGAAATCTGTTTTATTATACACCATAATAGAAACAGTTGCTTCAGAACCATCATCTAATTTATATTTAAATTCATCAGGTCCATAATAATTTTCTACTGGTGTATATTTTATTCTTCTATTATCAAGAACTTCTACCGTTCCATGAATAGAATTAGATTCAATAGTAACTTCTGTATCATCATCATAATATTTATCATTTTTTAATACATTTATGTTTTTATAACTATCTTCTCTAACAGAAACATTATCATCAATTGCAACTGGATTTAAAATATTTCTAAACCATACTGGAGAATCAAATGGTTCATCATAATAGTCTGGTGACCATATCCAATGAGCGTTACCAGATGGCATATCTGGCCAATTTCCATCTTCTCCATTATCACTTGTAATATCAAACGCTTCAAACCATTCTTCTTCATCAGGCGGCGTATATTTTTTATTTTTCCAACCATTATTTGGAGTTTCTAAAGTATACCACCAGGAATCGTCTGTTTCTAGTCTTCCACTACTGCCAAGATCTAATGATGCAATAAATCCAGAAATAGTAGCATTTCCATTATCTTTATCCAAACCTTTAACAGCAATTGTATTCTTTTTGGCTGTAGTTACCCAATGTAAATCTACTGTTTCCCAATCCCCATCATAATTATCGGTTATTTCATCACCATTTAAATAAACATCATGGTAATCATCTACTGTTATAGCCAAATTATATACCATTACTTCATCTGTTTTATTAAAATCTAACTCATTATAAGTTGGACTTTCAATAGCAGTTTTTCCCACTACCATTTCATATATTCTAGCGCTAATTACGTTAATTCCTCCGTTATCAGGAATAAATGTTTTCTTATAATTTCCTGTATTACCATTTTCTGATGCTTCTCCTACATAACTTTCATCATCATATATTTCTACTTTCAATCCATTCATAGGATTATTGTATTGATCTCTAATTTTAACTATTGCTTCAGTTTCATCACCAAATTCAACCTTATTAGGATCTGCTTTTATTGATGAATTTTCAGAGTCAAATTCTGGTGCTTCTATTACATCAACATGTTCAGTATTAGTAATCACTTCCCATTTACCATCATATTCCACAAATGCTTTTATTTGATGTTTTCCTTCTCCTACTAATTCAACTTCTAATTTATAAGTTTTGGAACTTCCATCCCATACACCAAATTCCCATATAGTTGTATTACTACCAAGTTTATCTTTAAATTTAACTTGATATCCATCACCAATATTTCTAGTATTACTTCCTTTCTTTTCAATACCTTCCGTTTCTAAAATAACAGTTTCACCTTCATAAATCTCATTGCTACTAACAATAAGATCTGATTTACCGGGTGCGAATTTCCAAATAGCTTCAGAATTAAATTCTTCCGATGCAAAACCTTGAATCATTATTGCTGGTGGCTCTACAACAGGTGTTTTCTCTGGTGGTGATTCTTCTTTTGGTGCAGGTATTATCTGTATACCAACACCTCCATTAGAAGAAATTGGTTCAGCAAATATTACTGTACTATATGAAAATATCATTAAGAATATAAGCATTATTGCTATCGTTTTTCTCATAATTTCATCTCCTTAAAATAAATTTTTGAATTCATTTAGGCTTTATTTATTGTCTTTCTATAATGTCTGCGACAAATAAATAATATCATTTCTACTAAATTCTAATTTCTTTAAAAAACATTTTCTCATTTTTCTTTTATTCATCACCTCCAATACACTACTTTAAATAATATATTGAACAAATCAATTAAACTGTTTAATTAATCTGTGAATTTTCATTGAAAGTCATAGCATATAATTCCTCCTCTTATATTCTACTAATATCTGCACAATTTGTAATTTTATTATATATACTGCTATTTTTTTTACATGTGCCAAAAGTTACATTTTTCAAAAAAAAAAATAAAACCTCTAGATAGAAGGCTTTACCTTATCGTTACATACATATATTATTTTAATTAATAATATTATTAATATTATTAATATTTAATCTTCATGGTAATTCCTTCATTATAACCTATAATTACATCTATAAATCCACTTAATTCTTTATCAACTTCATAATCACCTGTATCTACTCTTAAACATTCTAGATCATCAATTTTTTCTATAGTGCTAACAAGAATAATATTTTCTTTTTTTACAAGCTTCAAAATATTTGGAGTAATTTGTTTACTACCTCTACCAAAAATAAAACCATTACCACCTATTGGAGTTACTATTATTTTTACATTTTCATAATTTTTTATTAACTTAAGAATTTCATTTTCATTTAAATCACTACCTACTAGTTTTTTATTATAAACTGCATCAATACCTAAAAGAACTTTTTCTACATTTAGTTCATCAGTAATAGCTTTTACTGTAGTACCAGGACCTAAAATATATAGAAAATTCTCTTTCATTTTCTCTACTATATATTTTGCAACTTCTTTTTTACTATTCTTCGCTGAACCTTTTACATTTGAAGCATTCTTTTTTCCTTGAAGTACATTTTCAATATCTGGTACTTTTACATAACCATAATGTTTTGCTGCTAACTTATTATTTCTAAAAGCTTCTTCATCAATATCTAAAACCTCTTTTTCGATAAATTTATTAGAAAAAGTATTTATCATTTTAGCTGCTGCATGAGCAGATAATGCAAAAACAGAACTAAACATTTTAACACCTGATGGTACTGCAATTACAGGTATATCCATTTTTACTACATCGAGTACATCTCTAGCTGTTCCATCTCCACCTACGAATATTAAAAGTTTAATCTTATTTTTAATCATTTCATTTATTATTCTTTTAGTATCTTTTGAACTCGTATTATTTTTAATTTCACCAATTACATCATAATTAAAATTATAATTTTTTATATAATCTTCACCCATTTTACCAGTTGCAACTGTGAACTCTATATCTGTTCTTGTTATTAAAGAAAGAACTTCTTCAATTCTTATAGATGTAACTTGTCTAGCTCCTAATTTAACAGCTTTTTCATACATTTCTCCATCAGTACCTTTAAGCCCTACACTTCCACCCATACCTGCAATTGGATTAACAATCAAACCTATTTTAATCATCAGTTCCTCCTTTTCAAATTTTTAATTGAACGGACTTTCTAACAAAACAATATTTTTACTATCTGCATCTAATAAAACTTCCATTCCATATGGTAAGATCCATTTCGGATCAGTATGTCCAAAATCAGCCTTCATAACAATAGAAATATTCTTTACTTTAAATTCTATTTCAATAATATCTTTTATAATTTTTCTTAATTCTAGTATTTCACTTTCACTATAATCTTTTGCTCTTCCAAATACTATTCCTTTAACTCTATTTAATATTCCCTGAATTCCATAATTCCTTAACATATATCCAACTTGATCGGGAGTAGGTTTTTCTTCAGATGTTTCAAAGAATAATATTTTATCATTAAAAAATTCCAATTTAGGAAAATACTTAGTTCCTTTTAAAAATTCTAATACCTCAATACATCCACCCCAAAGTTTACCTTTAACTTTTCCGGATTCATTAAAAAAATCTAAACCTGTATTTTTATAAAAACTTTCACATTCACCAAGTGTATCTTTATCATTCCAGTCCTTATATCCATTTGTATATTTATCATATGATTTGTATTTATAAGGTACATTTAAATCAGTTAAAAACTCAATTAAATTATTTTTATATTTTTCATCAATATGCTTAAGTTGAGCAAATCCTGCCATTACACTAGGACCATAAAAAGTTATTAAACCATTTAAACTTAAATATGATAAAAATGTTGTTGCATCAGAAAATCCCATTATTAATTTTGGATTGTTTTTAATCATTTCTATATCAAGAAACTTTAAAATTCTAATAGATTCATAACCACCAATAGATATAATAATTCCATCAATTGAATCATCTTTAAAAGCATCATTAATGTCTTTTGCTCTTAATTCAGGATGTTTGTAAAGCTTATCTGGACTCATTCGCGCTGTCGGATATTCAACAATTTTGAAATCAAATAACTCTTCCATATTTTTCAATCCTAATTCATAAATATCGTTAAATAAATATGGTAAACCATTTGATGGTGATATTACAGCAATTTTTGATTTACTATTTAAACTTTTAACCTTTATCATATTATCCTCGCTATTTCATATTTTTCAATAATACTTTTTCAATATTTTCAATATCATTTTCAGTTAAATTATTTTCATAATTTAAAATATACCTTATTACTTCATCTACACTTTCAAATATATTTACTGTATTATCTCCCATTTCAATATTTACCTTTAAATCTTTATTACTAAAAAGTACAATTCCTTTAATCCATTTATTAACTCCATTTTCCTTAAGAATAGTTGATAATTTATAAACATGAGTCGAAACTTGTTTTATAGGATTATATACTTTTTTATTATACTCATTCCCTGCTTTACTTTTCTTTGTTTTCATTAAATATTTATCATCAAATTTTCCAGTAATATTTCCACGTAAACTTTTTACTTCAACTATAAATATTCCTGTTACTCCAATAATTATAAAATCTAACTGTGCTTTAATATCCTTATTTTTTAAATTTATGTTTTGAAAAACTTTATATCCATGTTTTTTTATAACCTTTAATTTTCTATATACTTTATATTCAGCTTTTATTCCATATATTTTAATAGTTATTTTTTTATAAAAATAAGCTGATAAAATAAAATTAATAACTATAAAAACAGGAAGTATAAAATTATTTAAATT